>JBOHSO010000096.1:0-4137 GCA_050921685.1 Gemmatimonadales bacterium | reverse complement strand
CTTTTTCGTCTCGGTGGGCCTGCTGATCGATCCGGCGCTCGTGGCGCGTCACTGGGACGCCGTCGTCCTGCTCAGCGGCGTCGTCATCCTGGGCAAGGTCGTCAGCGTGGCGCTGGGCGCGTTCCTCACGGGGAGCGGCACGCGGACCGCCATTCAGGCGGGCATGAGCCTGGCGCAGATCGGGGAGTTTTCGTTCATCATCGCGGGCCTCGGCCTGGCGCTGGGCGCGACCGGCGATTTTCTCTATCCGGTCGCGGTCGCCGTGTCCGGCATCACGACGCTCACCACCCCCTGGCTGATCCGGGCGGCGGAGCCCGCCGCCGCGTTCATCGACCGCAAGCTGCCGCGGCCGCTCCAGACGTTCGCGGCGCTGTACGGCGCGTGGCTCGAGCGACTGCGCGCAACCACGGCGGCCCGGCGATCCGCCGGCATGGGTCGCCTGGTGCGGCTGCTGGTGCTCGACGTGGTCGTGCTGAGCGCGCTCATCGTCGGCGTGGCGGTGTGGCTCGACGCGGCCGCCGGCGCGCTGCAACGCGCCTTCGGGATCGCGCCCGGGTCGGCGCGGGCACTCGTGATCGGGATCGCGGGCGGGGTCTCGCTGCCCCTCATCGTGGGCATCGGGCGCCTGGCGCACCGCTTGGGCAGCACGCTGGCCGAGGCCGCCCTGCCGCGGCAGGCGGGGAAAGCGGATCTCGACGCCGTTCCGCGCCGGTCGCTCGTCGTCACCCTGCAGCTCGGTGTGGCGCTGGTCACCGGCGTCGTCGTGCTCGCCATCGCTCAGCCGTTCCTGCCCAGCTATTCCGGCGCGCTGGTCCTGGGTGCGCTGGTGGTGGGATTCGGCGTCGCGATCTGGCGCAGCGCGGCAGATCTGCAGTCCCACGTGCGCGCTGGGGCACAAGCGGTGGTGGAAGCGCTGAGTCGGCATGCTCGAGCCGGGCGCGTGGCGGCGGACGCCCGACCGCTCGCGGAGATCCAGGCGCTCTTTTCGGGGCTTGGGGCGCCGGTGGCGGTCACGCTCGGCGCCGACCACTCGAGCATCGGCCGAAGCCTGGCCGAGCTGAACCTGCGCGGCCGCACCGGGGCATCGGTGCTCGCCATCTCACGGAGCGGCGAGTCCATCGTCATTCCCACGGCAGGCGAACGGCTGCAGGCGGGCGACGTGCTGGCGCTCGCGGGCACCCACGACGCGATCCAGGCGGCGAAGGACGCGCTGCTCGGCGCTACAACAGAGCGCCGCGCAGCACCACCGTCGCAATCGTGAAGTAGATCACCAGCCCGGTGACGTCCACCAGGGTGGCGACGAGCGGCGCCGATGCGCTCGCCGGATCGAAGCCGGCCTTGCGCAGCCAACCGCGTGCCAGATCACGATTCGCAGCAGCCCGATCGTTCCGAGAATCGCCCCCAGCCCCACGCCGGAGCCGACTTCCCGGCGCAGCACGCGCCACCAGTCACGCAGCCGCACCTCACCCAGGGCTATGGCCCGGATCCCGAGCGTAGACGCCTGCGAACCCGAGTTCCCGCCGCTCGAAATGATGAGGGGCAGAAACAGGGCCAGCACGACCGCGGCCGCGATCTCGTGCTCGTAGTAGGCCACCGCCTGCTCTAGGCTCGAGAAGAATTCATCCGCCTCGGTGCGTGGGAGGTTCTTGAAGCGGTGGACCCGCTCCTCGACGGAGAGCGCGGGCCACTGCTCCCACAGTTGGACGGCGGACCGGTCGCCGGCCTAGATGTCGAGCATACATCCTCGAAGCTCAATGGGGTTCGTGTGACGACGAGGGCGGCGCGTCAGCGCCCGAGGCGCGACAGCGTGTACAGCAGCAGACCGACCAGCCCGCCCACCAGCGTTCCGTTGATACGGATGAACTGCAAGTCCTTCCCGATGGCCAGCTCGAGCCGCTGCACGGTGGCCTCGGGATCCCAGGCCGCGACCGTCTGGGCGATGAGATCGGCGATTTCCTGCCGGTATTGCTCGACGACGGAAGCGGTCAGGTCGATCACCATCTCGTCGATCTCGGTCAGCAGGGTCTCGTTGGCCAGGACGGCCGCTCCGAATGCCGCAATGCCGCGCTCCAGCGCCCCGGGGGTGTCTCCGTCGGCGCGCGTGGCGTACCGCAGGATCGCCCGCCGGGTCGTGTCCCACAGCTGCGTGGAGAGCTCGAGGCATGCCGGATCGTCGAGCCACTCCTCCTTCAACGCCTCCGCCCGCGCGATCACCTCGCTCGAGTGCTGCAGCCGGTCGACGAAGTCTCGCAGCGCCGCGTCGAACGCGGCGCGCAGCGGGTGATGCGGCTCGGTGCCGATGTTCCGGAGCAGACGCTCGATCGCGGTGAGAATCCGGTGGTAGATCTTGTCGTCGACGACTCCGGGCACCCACCAGGGGCTCTCGGCCCGGACCTGCTGGCGGATGATCTCCCGGTTGTCGTGGACCGCCTGTGCCGCGAGGCGCACCGCTTCGTTCAACAATTCCTGATGGCCTCTCCCGGCGAGCACCAGCGACAGGGTCTTGCCGATCGCCGGGGCGACTCGGATCGCCCGCAGCCGGGCGCTCACGCCCTGACGCACCAGCCCCCGCACTTCGTCGTCGGGGAGTCCCTCGAGCGTCTTGGCCAGGCCGGTCGCGACCTGCCGGGCGATGCGCCGGCTGTTTTCCACCTGGCTGATCCAGCGCGCCGCCCGCTCGGCGACCCGCATGCCCCTGAGCCGCTCCGTCAGCACTTCGCGCGAGAGGAAGTGGCTCTGAACGAAGTTCCCCAGGGTCCGCCCGATGCGGTCTTTGCGCGTCGCGATGATGGCGGTGTGCGGAATCGGCAGCCCGAGGGGCCGGCGGAACAGGGCGGTGACGGCAAACCAGTCGGCGAGGCCGCCGACGAGGGACGCTTCCGCGGTCGCGCGGATGAACCCCACCCATGGATAGCGCGATTCCAGCACCCAGGCGGCGGCGAACACCGCCGCCGCGAGCCCCAACAGGCCGGTGGCCCGGCGCTTCATCGCGTCGAGCTGGATCTGGCGCAGCGCGTCGTCGGGCCGCGACCAGCGGGAGGCGGCCGTCGCCGCACTGGGAGCCGCGGGAGTGGGAGTGGTCTGGGGGGTCGCCGGAGCAGGGCTGTGCGTCATGAACGGGCAAAATAACTCCAGCCGCCTCGCCGCGTTGGTGCCAGGCTGCGAAATCCATTTGCTTCCTCTGGAGTACAAACTCCTCGCGACCCGACGCAACTGCGGTATCTTCGGACCGAGCCCGGGATCGGCTATCGACTCCGGCTCGAAAAAGACCGTCCCGGAGGTGGACCGGTGTCGATGAACGTCTTGGCGCTCGCGCTGGCGCTGGTGCCGGCCGCGGCGGCGGCACAGGCGGGCGATTCCGTGGTCTACCGGTTCGCCCCGTCGAGCCGGTTCGAGGTCAAGACGGGGAAGGCCGGCTTGTTCGGCTTCGCGGGTCACGATCATGTGATCCGCGCCCGCTGGTATTCGGGGCGGGTCGTCTACCACCCCGATGCCCCGGCGAACTCGCGAGTCGAGATCGTGGTGCCGACCGACAGCCTGGAGGTGCTGACTCCGCCCGACACGGAGGAGATTCGCAAGGTCACGGCGGACATGAGAACCGAGGTGCTCGACGTCGCCCGGTATCCCGAGATCCGATTCGAGTCCAGGACCGTGACGCCGATTCCCGGTGGACTCCGGGTGCTCGGGCGTCTGGTGATCAAGGAAGTCACCCGCGAGGTATCGGTCGACGTCCGCGTCGCGGTGGGAGCCGACACGTTGCGCGCGAGTGGTTCATTCGCGGTGAAGCAGACCGATTTCGGGATCCGACCGTCTCGCGGAGGGCCGGGGGGGACCGTGCGGGTGGCCGATCGGGTAACGTTTCGTTTCGAGGCGCTGGCGATCCGCGAAGCGACCTGACGAATCTTGGGAAGGAGCCATAGGGATGACACACCGCGTTGCCTGGATTGCGGGGGTGGCGATCGCCGCGGCGGCGACGGTCACCGCCGGCACCCGCATCCCCGCTGCACCCGTCGTCACCGTGTACAAGAGCCCGACCTGCGGCTGCTGCACCAAGTGGGTCGAGTATCTCCGCGCCGCCGGGTACACGGTAGTCACCCATGACACGGAAGACCTCAATGAGGTGAAGCAGGCCTTCGG
>JBOHSO010000095.1:0-2837 GCA_050921685.1 Gemmatimonadales bacterium | reverse complement strand
CGTCTACCAGCCGCTGATTCCGGCTCGCGGGGCCGCCGCACACCACACAGATGGCGTACAGCTTGTCCACCACCTCGGCGACGCACAACAGCGTGGGCATCGGCCCGAACGGGAGGCCGCGGAAATCCACGTCGGTCCCGGCGAGGATCACGCGCACTCCGCGGTTGGCGAGCTGGCTCGCCACCGCGACTACGCCATCGTCCAGGAACTGGGCCTCGTCCACCGCCACCACTTCCGTATCGGACCGCACAGCGCGCGCAATCTGCTCCGAGCTGTCCACCGGCTCGGCCTCGACGGTCAGTCCGTCGTGGGTGGCCACGGAGTACAGGCCGGCGTAGCGCGCGTCGAGATGCGACTTGAATACCTGGACCTGCTTCCGGGCGATTGCCGCTCGCCGCACCCGGCGGATCAGCTCCTCGCTCTTGCCGGAGAACATCACGCCGGCGATGACCTCGATCCAGCCGGGGCGGGTGCCGTGGAACATGGCGCTGCAAGGTGAGTGGACGGGGAGCGGAGGGCAAGCGGGCGCGAGGCCGGGGGTGGGATGGGAAAAGAGCAGGTATCTTGCGGATTTCCGGGGTAGGTCCCCATATTGTCAAGGGATTTCAAGGCTTTCCGGGAGCCCCCCCGTGAGAGGGGCGGAATCTCAAGGCTTTTCTCCTTCTCCTTCACCAAGGAGCGCGCAGTGAATAAAGCCGAGCTGATCGCGGCGCTGGCCATGCGGACGAAAATGTCCAAGGCCGATGCCGGTCGCGCGATCGAGGCCCTGTTCGACGACAAGGGAATCATCGCCGGCGAGCTGAAGAAGGGGACGAAGGTGCAGATCACCGGCTTCGGCAACTTCGAGGCCCGCAAGCGCGCCGCCCGCATGGGGCGCAATCCCAAGACCGGCGCCGAGATCCAGATCAAGGCCACCGTGGCCCCGGCGTTTCGGGCCGGCAAGCAGCTCAAGATGGCGGTAAATCGGAAATAGTTCAGCGAAGTGGAGCGACGCTGAATACGGGCCGCCCCGCTGGGCGGCCCGTCGGCGTGTGCAGAGGCACCGCAGCTAGACCACCCCCTGGCGTCGCAGCTCGGCAATCGCGCCGGGGTCCATCCCCAAACGGTCCCGCAGGATCTCCTCGGTATGCTCTCCGAGCAACGGCGGCGGCACGTCGTGCCGGATCGGGGTTTCGGACAGCCGGATCGGGCTTGCGACGAGCGGCACGCTGCCTGCCTGCGGATGGGCGACGTCGACGCGCAGCCCGCGGTGGCGTACCTGCGGGTCGACGAACACTTCGGCGAGGTCGTTGATCGGCGCGCATGGCACCGCGGCGGGTTCGAGCGCGGCCAGCCAGGCGGCGGCGGGACGCCCGCGCAGCACCGCTTCGAGCTCGCGCGTGAGCGCGTCCCGATTGCGGACCCGAGCGTCGTTGGTGGTGAACCGAAGATCATCGGCGATTCGTGTCGCGTCCGCGACCTGGCAGAACTTCCTGAACTGCGCATCGTTGCCGATCGCGAGTACGATGGGGCGGTCGGCGGTCGGCAGGACTTGGTATGGGGCGATGTTCGCGTGCGCGTTGCCCCAGCGTTGCGGCACGGCTCCCGACACCAGATAGTTGAGCGCGACGTTGACGAGCGTCGCGACCTGCACGTCGAGCAGCGCGAGATCGATGTGTTGCCCGACGCCCGATCGCTCGATGGACGAGACATGCGAGAATGGCGATCGTGGCGTACAGCCCGGCCATCACGTCCGCCACCGCGACCCCCACTTTCCGGGGTCCGCCGCCGGGCCGGCCATCAGGCTCGCCGGTGATGCTCATGAGGCCGCCCACCGCCTGGATCGCGAAATCGTACCCGGCCCGTTGCGCGTAGGGCCCGGTCTGGCCGAATCCGGTGATCGAGCAGTAGACGGGCCGCGGGTTCAGCAACCGAAGGTCCTCGTACGCGAGCCCATGGCGCGCCAGGTCGCCCACTTTGTGGTTCTCGAGGAGGACGTCGGACTGGGCGGCGAGTCGCCGCACGATGTCTCGCCCCGCGGGGTGGGTGAAATCCACGGTGAGGGAGCGCTTGCCGCGGTTCGCGCTCAGGTAGTACGCCGCTTCACCCGTGTCGCGGCCCTGGGCGTCCTTCAGGTAGGGCGGTGGTGTCGTCGCCCGTCCCGGGACGCTCCAGCTTGATCACGTCCGCCCCGAGGTCCGCCAGGATCTGGCTGGCCCAGGGGCCTGCGAGCACGCGAGAGAGGTCGAGGACGCGGAGCTGGGAGAGGGCGCCGGCCACGTTACGTGTCGCGGTCACGGCGCGCGGTGACGCGGCGACCGCGGATGGCCACACGGCCCAGCCCCTGAATCGCGGCGTCGGCGGCGTGCGACGCGACGCTCACCAGCGTGAACGCATCGCGCACGTCGATGCGCCCGATGTCGTCGCGGGCGAGGCCGAGCTCGCGCGTAAGCGCACCCACGAGATCCTTAGCGCTGGCGGAGTCCTTCTTCCCGACGTTGACGAAGACTCTCACCCAGGACTCGGAGGGCGTCGGAGGCGACACGGGCGGTATCGACCGATCGCTGACGGCTGAGCGCTGACGGCTCATCGCCAGCAATGCCGCCGCCACCTCTGCCGGATCGAAGCGCTCGAACAGTGCGTCGAGCAGGCCAAGCTCCGGCTCGAGCCCGCCGGCTTCGATTTGCGCCATGATTTCCGCCCGCAGGGCGTCGGCACGCGCGGTCCCGCGGGCGCGGGTGGCGGGGAGCGCCAGCGGGACGAGCGGCGCGGCGAGGCTGCGGGCATAGGGGAGCTGGCTCGGGGTCAACAGCAGCACCGGCTTGCCGCGGGCGGCGAGCTCTGCGAGCTCGGCGCGG
>JBOHSO010000094.1:0-3394 GCA_050921685.1 Gemmatimonadales bacterium | reverse complement strand
CTCCTCTACCGTGGCTACGACATCAACGACCTCGTCGACCACTCGACGTTCGAGGAGACCGCGTATCTCCTCCTGAACGGCGATCTGCCGACGCGGGACCGGCTCAAGGAGTTCGGTGCCGAGCTGCGGGCGGCGCAAAAGATCGACAAGGTGGTGCAGCGGGTGATTCGCGACGCCCCACGCACGGCGAATCCGATGGATGTGCTCCGGACCGCCGTGAGCGCCTCGGTGTTCGTCGACCCGGACCGGGATAGCAACAGCCGCGAGGCGGAATCGCGGAAGGCCGTGCGTCTCATCGCTCAGCTCCCGACGATGGTGGCGATGTTCCACCGGCTGCGCAACGATCAGAAGCCGCTGGCGCCGCGCCGCGGGCTCTCGCTCGCCGCGAACTTCCTCTACATGATCTCGGGCGACGTGCCGGACAAGGACGCCGAGCGCGCGTTCGACGTCGCGTTGATTCTGCACGCCGACCACGAGCTCAACGCGTCGACCTTCGCCGCGCGCGTGATCGCGGCCACGTTGGCCGATGTGCACGGTGCGGTGACCGGGGCGATCGCGGCGCTGGCCGGATCGCTGCACGGCGGCGCGAACACGGAAGTGATGAAGATGCTGCTCGAGATCCAGTCGCCCGAGCGCGCCGAGGCGTGGATTCGCGAGGCGCTCGCCCAGAAGCGCAAGATCATGGGCTTCGGACACCGGGTGTATCGCACTGAAGATCCCCGTGCAGCGCACCTGCGGCGCCTGTCGGAGGAGCTGGGGCACAAGGCGGGCCTGTCCCATTGGTTCGCGATCCAGGGCATCATCGAGGACCTGATGAAGCGCGAGAAGGGGCTCTACAGCAACGTCGACTTCTACTCGGCGTCCATGTACTACGTGATGGGGATCCCGCTGGATCTCTACACCCCGATCTTCGCCGTGAGCCGGGTGAGCGGCTGGTGCGCGCATCTGTTGGAGCAGCACGCGGACAACCGCCTGATTCGGCCGCGCGCCGAGTACGTGGGGCACATGGACCGCCGGTGGGTGCCGGTGCGAAAGCGAGGCTGACGCGATGGGGACTCCCATCGACTACCGCGACGGCCGTTGGGTCGTCCCCGAGGAGCCCGTCATCCCGTTCATCGAAGGGGACGGCACCGGTCCGGACATCTGGCGCGCCGCGCGCCGCGTGTTCGACGCGGCGGTCGCGAAAACGTCGGGCGACAAGCGTCGGGTGGTCTGGCACGAGGTGCTGGCGGGAGAGAAGGCGTTCCAACAGACCGGCAGCTGGCTTCCCGAGACGACCCTGGACGCAATCCGTGCGCACCGGGTGGCGATCAAGGGACCGCTGACCACGCCGGTGGGCGGCGGGATCCGCTCGTTGAACGTCGCGTTGCGGCAGCTGCTCGACCTGTACGCCTGCATCCGCCCGGTGCGCTGGTTCCAGGGGGTCCCGGCGCCGGTCAAGGAGCCCGGGAAGCTCAACGTCGTGATCTTTCGCGAGAACATTGAGGACGTCTACGCCGGCATCGAGTTTCCGGCGGGCAGCAAGGAAGCGAACGAGCTGATCAGCCTGCTCGAGACGCGACTCGGCAAGAAAGTGCGCTCGGAGAGCGCCATCGGGATCAAGCCGATGTCCCGCTTCGGCTCCCAGCGACTGGTGGCGAAGGCGATCCGCTATGCGATCGCCACCGGCCGGTCGTCGGTGACGCTGGTGCACAAGGGCAACATCATGAAATTCACTGAAGGGGCCTTTCGCGACTGGGGCTATGAGGTCGCGCGGGAGCGGTTCGGTGACCGGACCATTGCGGAAGCGGATGTGGGGAAGGCCGGCGGAGCGGCGAACGGCGGCCGGGTACTCATCAAGGACCGCATCGCGGACGCGATGTTCCAGCAGGTGCTGCTGCGCCCCGATGAGTACTCCGTGATCGCGACGCCGAACCTGAACGGTGACTACCTCTCCGACGCCTGCGCCGCCCAGGTGGGTGGTCTAGGCCTCGCCCCAGGGGGCAACGTGGGAGACGGCTTCGCCGTGTTCGAGGCCACGCACGGCACAGCGCCGAAATACGCCGGGCAGGACAAGGTGAAT
Organism: Gemmatimonadales bacterium; assembly: GCA_050921685.1. Taxonomy (GTDB): domain Bacteria; phylum Gemmatimonadota; class Gemmatimonadetes; order Gemmatimonadales; family GWC2-71-9; genus DASTHG01. The sequence continues at coordinate 1,332 of JBOHSO010000094.1, read as the reverse complement.
CCAGGTAGCGTGATTCTCTCTGGCGCGATGATGTTCGAAGAGCTGGGCTGGCCGGAAGTCGCGCGGGCGATCGAGCGCGGGCTTGAAGCCGCGATCGGGGGGGGGCGCGTGACGTACGACCTCGCTCGCCAGATGCCTGGGGCCACCGAGGTCCCGACGTCCCGATTCGCGGATGCCATCATCGAGCACCTCGCATGAACAGTACGCTCACGACGCAGGCGCTGACGGAGATCGAGACGCCGCTCCTCGCGGTCGCGGTGGCGTCCGGGGGTGGGACCGACCTGCCGGCCGGGCTCGCAGCGCTCGACAAGGCGACCGGCGGTGCGCTCGCCCGGGCCCTGGCGAGCGGCGATTTCACCGGGAAGCGCGACGAGACGGCGTTGGCCTACGGCAGCGGCAAGGCGCGGCGCGTGCTCCTCGTCGGGATGGGGAAGCCCGGCGAGGTGAGTCGCAGTGCGATCCGTCGTGCCGCGGCGGTGGCGGCCAAGCGGGCACGCGGCCTCGGCACCGGCCGGTTGGCGTTCACCGTCCTGCAGGAAGCCCGCAACGGCGTCGCCCCCCGGGACCTGGCCCAGGCTTCAGTGGAGGGCGCCGCGCATGGCGGGTGGGCCTTCACCGAGCTCAAGCGGCCCAGCGACGAGCTCCGCGGAGCGATCAGCGGCGTGGACGTGGTCGTGGATAGGGCCGACGCCGGGAGCGCGGAGGCGGGCATGGTGCTGGGCGACGCCGTCGCCGCCGGTCACATGTTCGCCCGAGCGCTCCAGGTGCAGCCGGGCAACGTGTGCACGCCGACGTTCCTGGCCGAGCAGGCGCAGGCGCTGGCGCGCGAACACGGGTTCGGTATCAGCGTGCTGGGCCCTGCTGAGCTGCGCCAGGAGGGGATGGGGGGGCTGCTCGCCGTCGCGCAGGGGAGCGCGCAAGAGCCGCGCTTCATCGTGCTCGAGTATCGCGGCGCTTCGGACGCGGCTCCGGTGGTGCTCGTGGGGAAGGGGATCACCTTCGACTCCGGCGGTATCTCGATCAAACCGGCCCAGAACATGGAAGAGATGAAGTACGACATGTCCGGCGCCGCCGCGGTGCTCGGGACGTTCGTGGTGCTGGGGCGGGTCAAGCCGAGGCTCAATGTGGTGGGGTTGATTCCGTCCACCGAGAACCTGCCCTCGGGCACGGCGGTCAAGCCCGGGGACGTGGTGAAGAGCCATTTCGGCAAGACGATCGAGATCGTGAACACCGATGCCGAAGGGCGTCTGATTCTGTGCGACGCCTTGTCGTACGCGCGTCGCTACAAGCCGGCCGCGGTGCTCGACGCCGCGACGCTCACCGGCGCGGTGG
>JBOHSO010000093.1:0-2029 GCA_050921685.1 Gemmatimonadales bacterium | reverse complement strand
CGCTGGCGCGAGAAGGGGCGCGCGTGGTGGTCAACGGACGCCACGGCCCCACCGTGGCCCGGGCGGCACAGGAGATCAGTGCCGAGGTGGGGGCCACGGTCACGCCGATCGCGGCGGACATCACGGCCCCGGCCCAGGCGGAGGAGCTGGTGCAGCGCGTGCACCGCGATCTCGGTCGCCTCGACATCCTGTTTTGCAATTGCGGCGGCCCCCCGGTCGCGTCGTTCAAGGATCAGCCCCACGAGGCCTGGCGTCTCGCGCTCGAACAGAACCTGCTGTCCATGGTGCAGCTGTGTCGCGCCGCCGTGCCGTTGATGCGCAAGTCACAATGGGGGCGCGTCATCGGCCTCGCGTCGGTGGCGGCCAAGCAGCCGCTCCCGGGCTTCATTCTTTCCAGCACGGCGCGCGCTGGTGTGCTGGGGTTCGCCAAGTGCCTGGCCGACGAGGTGGCATCCGACGGCATCACCGTCAACGTCGTCTGCCCCGGGTTCATCCTGACGGAGCGGATCACGGAGATCACCGACCACCGCGCCAAGCGCGAACAGCGGGCGTCGCAGGACGTCATGCAGGAGATGGTGGTCGACATCCCGATGGCCCGCATGGGCCGCCCCGAGGAGCTGGCCGCGGCCGTCACGTTCCTTTCCTCCGAGCGGGCCAGTTATGTGACCGGCGCCGTGTTGCAGGTTGACGGCGGGTTCACCCGTTCGATCTTCTAGACGACTACAGCCTCACCGCCTCCACGATGAGGACCTCCCCAAAGGCCACTGCGAGGCTTAGCAGTTGTCCGCGGATCTTCCCGGTTGTGACGCCGCTGTGCGGCGTCACGCTCCCAGCGCCGGAATACAAGCGTGGTCGCGAGCCAGGCCAGCGGCCAGATAGCGAGGTACAGCCAGCTCACCGGTTTCACGCGGTTCGTCGTGACCGCGGAGATCAGGAAGCCGTTCCTCTGGAGGAGGTAGCGGGATTCGGAGAACGATTTCGAGCCGATGAGCAGCCACCGCCAGCGCGAGCGAAGGGCGCTGATGTTCGGTGTCGAAAACAGGAACACGCCGCCCCGACGGAGGACGCGAATCGCCGCGACCGCTTCGCCCATGCGCGCCCCCGTCGAAGATCGGGACGCAGCAAGCTCTCGCGGCCGCCCCCGGGGAGTATATTAATCGCCCCGGTGTACACGCGCCGCTGCGTGCGCCGACCCTAACCCGCATCCGACCGGATCCCGAATGCAGGCCATCCTCAAAGACCGCCGCGCCCCCGGCCTCACGGTCACGAGCGTCCCGAAGCCCACCGCCGGTCCGGGCGAAGTGCTGATCGCGGTCAACCACGCCGGCGTATGCGGCACCGATCTCCACATCGCCGACTGGGATGCCTGGGCGCAAGGGCGGATCAAGCCGCCAATTGTGATCGGGCACGAATTTGCCGGAGAGGTCGTGACGCTCGGGGACGGGGTGACGGAGCTGAAGGTGGGTCAGCTCGTCACCGCAGAAGGCCATATCGTATGCGGCCATTGCCTGCAGTGTCGGACCGGCAACGCCCACATCTGCAAGAACACCCGGATCATCGGCGTCGACCGTGACGGCGCGTTCGCCGAGTTTATCGTGATGCCGGCGACCAATGTCCTGCCGCTGGACGGGATCCCCACCGAGATCGGAGCCGTCATGGATCCCATGGGCAATGCGTTTCACACGGTGCTGACGGCGGAAATCCCCGGCAGCACCGTGTTCGTTGTGGGGTGCGGGCCGATCGGCTGCTTTGCAGTCGGGATCGCCCGCGCCGCGGGGGCCGCCAAGGTGCTCGCCTCGGATGTGAACCCGAAACGGTTGGCGCTGGCGTGCCGGATGGGCGCGCACGTCGCGATCAACGCCGCCACCGACGACGTGGTCGGGACGGTGCTCGCCGAAACCGGGGGAGAGGGAGCGGACGTGGTATGCGAGATGTCCGGGGTGCCCACCGCGTTGCACCAAGCGTTCGGCGCCGTCCGCTTGGGAGGGCGGGTCCAGCTGCTCGGCATCCCGAAAGGCGAGGTCCCGGT
>JBOHSO010000092.1:0-16008 GCA_050921685.1 Gemmatimonadales bacterium | reverse complement strand
GGATCGAGCTCCTCAGGAACAGAATCTCGGCTCCATCGGGCGATACGACGGGACGAGTGTCCTCCTGGAACGGGCTCGTCGGCGGGGTCGTGATTCTCCGGAGTGTCTGAACATCGAGATTTCGATCGATCCGGAACAACGCCTGCTGGGAGCCGCGCAGGTCCTGCGCGCTGAACACGAGGAAGCTGCCGTCGGGCGACCAGCTCATCTCGTCCACCCGGATCGAGTCCACGCCGTTGTACAACACCTGCCCCGCGGTCGCGCCGCTGCCGTCGAACTCCGATGTGAAGATCAGGCTGAGCCCGAAGGGCGTGAGGTCCCGAACGAACGCCAGGCGCGTCTGGCTCTGTGGATCCCAGGCGAAGGCGCCCGAGCCGCCGAGACCTGCCTGCTGCCCGTCGGTGATGAACACCGTGGGCAACCGCCCGAAGGCCGCGTCGAGCTCCGGGATGGTCGCCGTATTCACGTTGGCGATGACGACCACGTCCTGATCGCTCGAGAATTCATTGCCGACCGAAAACGCCAGGTGCTGGCCGGTGGGATTGTACCGCGGCTGACGCGTGCCCGTGTCGGTCGGGGTCGTCAGATGGGCGACGACGAGCGGGCTGACCGACGCGACGTGCAGCTGATTGGGATTGGGGAACCCGGGCGTGGCCGAATACGTGATCCGGCTGCGGTCGATGGAGAACCGCGCACGGATGACACCGGTTGGGCCCTCGGGGGTGAGCTGGGCTCTGCCCGAGCCGTTCGCGTTGACCCGGAAGATCCCCGACTGCGGCGGGAACCCGAGGGAGTCCCCGTTGAACACGATCTGCGGCGGCAGGGTCGCCGTGACCGTGGCCGTCTGGGTGATGGCGACGCTGTTGATCAGGGCCGAGACCGTCTTGATCTCCGCGGTCGTCGTCCGGAAGCTGCCTTGCGCAACCCCGCTGACATTCGTCGGCGGCGGCTGGGTGATCGAGTTCCCCGAGCCGCTGACCGACAGCACCACGTTCGCTCCGGCGATGCCGTTCCCCGCGGCGTCGCGCGCCGTGACGGTGACCGTGGCCTGACTTACACCGTCTGCCACGATGGAAGCGGGTGTCGCGGAGACGCTCGACTGCGACGCCGAGACCGCCCCGGCTCCAAGCAGGATCGTATTCGATGTGGCCGCCGTGAGACCGGACGCCGTGAAGCTCAGCGTGTAGTTCCCGACCTGGCCCGTGATCCCCAGGCCGCTGAACGTGGCGATGCCGCTCGAATTGGTCGTCGCCGTTGGGCTGGCCAGGGTCGGGCTGCCGCCGGGTGACGACGCGACCACCGCGGTGATGACGGTGCCGCTCTGATTCACGGTGTTGCCGGCGGCGTCGCGAATCCGTACCACGGGCTGGGTCGAGAACGCGGCACCGCTCGTCGCGGTGGCCGGGGGTTGGGTCTCGATCGAGAGCACGGCGGCAGGTCCTGCCTGCAGCGCGATCACGCTGGATTCGATGCCGGTGAGCCCGGAGGCCGAAAAGCCCAGCGTGTATCCCTGGACCGGCCCGCTGATCGACAGGCCGCTGAACGTAGCTCGTCCCGACGCGTCGGTCAGGACGGTGTCGTTGCCGCCCAGGGTCCCGACGCCGCTCCCCTGAACAATGGCGGCCGCGATCGGCACGCCGTTCTGACTCACCGGGTTGGTGCTGCCGTCGGCGATCTGAATGACCGGCTGCACCGGGAAGACGACGCCCGATTGTGCCACCAGCGACGGCTGAGTGGTGATGAGCAGCTGCGCCGCCGCACCAGCCACGAGGTCGATCGTACCCGACGTGACGTTGGTGAGCCCCGTGGCGGAGAATGTCAGCGTGCGCGGACCCACGAAGCCGCCGATACGCAGGTTCGCGAACGTGGCCTGGCCGTTCGAGCCGGTGACGCTCGTGGTGCTGCCGAACAGCGTGCCGCCACCCGAGGCGATCGCGGCGGTGATGGACACTCCCGCCTGATTCACCGGGTTGCCGGATGCGTCCTGCACCTGAATGACCGGTGCCGGGGTCAACGGCTCACCGGCCTGCCCCGAGGCTGGCGGCGCGACGGCGAATCCCAGCCGGCCCGCGCCGCCGGCGAGACCGGTCGCCGTGAACGAGACCGGGCTCCCCGTCAGGCCGGGGGCGCGCGCCTCGAGGGCGTTGGGCCCCGGAGTCGGCCCCAGGGTCCACGAGGTCGATTGCGCCACGCCCAAGGTGCTGGTCAAGACCGGCGTCGTCGGCACGACGGTCCCTCCACCCGCCGTCACGACGAAGCTCACCGAATGGCCCTGCACCGGATTCCCCGAGGCGTCCTGCACCAGCACCGATGGCGGGGCCGCGACCGCCGTACTGACGGTGGCGGACTGGTCCAGTGGTGAATTCGCACTGATCTGGGTCGCCGCCCCGGCGGTCGCGGTGGCCGAGAAGATCACCGGGGGCAACCCGGTGACGATCGCCCGGAACGATTGTATTCCCAGCGAGATTCCCAGGGTCGCGCTGGCTTGCGCGAATCCCTGATCGTCGCTGACCACATCGCTAGGCGACACCTGGCCGCCGCCGCTCTGCACGCTGAATTGCACCGCCACTCCGCCCACGCCGAGGCCGTCGGCGGCGCGCACCTGCACCACCAACGGCTGTGGGAGCGGCCTCTGCACGGTGCCGGGCTGATTGTTCCCGCTCGTGAGCACCAGCGCGGTCGCCTGGGGCACGAAACCGACGGGCGTCGAATCCTTGACGCCGGTCGGCGTCACGGCGACGACGTACGTGTTGCCCCGCGCATTGGGGACCCTGAGCAAGCCGCCCGCGTTGATCAACGACGCCGCCCCGCTCGTTCGCCAGCTGACGTAGAACTGACTGACTGTCGTCCCCTGGCTGTCCAGCGCCTGCACCTGGTACGCCAGCGAATCGCCCAGGCGCAGGAACGTGTCGCGTGGCACGACCTGGAGCGACGCGATCTGCGCGCCGGGCCCGACGTAGCGCAGGTCCATCGTGGGAGGGGGGCCGGCCGGGGGACCGCCCTGCGTCACCAGAATGCGAACGGTGTCCGTGAACAACACCACGCCGCCGGCGCGCAACTCCAGCGCGGCATCGAGACTCTCCGAAACTGCTTCGAGGTTGACGCGCAGCTGGATCCGGAGCGTCGCCGAATCGAGCGAGAACGGCACGATGGTGTCGAGCACCACCTCGTCCGGCGGCCGGATCAGCGTGAGGTGAACATTGTCGATGAAGAGACTGACCGCCGCCGGGCTCACGCCCGGGGCGAACCGCGGAAGCAGCACGACGGTACCCATCCCGGGCCGGTTGGGACCGGGCGACTCGTCGCTGCAGGTCGTGAGCGCGATGGAGGCAGCCGCCAGGCCAGCGGCGGCGCACAACGCACGGAGGCTGGGGCGTGCCACAGCGATGGATTCTCCCTCGGATCGACCCGATGTCAAGAGTCGTGCCGAAGCCCTGCAAGCACGAGGCCCGAAACGTGGTGACCCGAGTCACGCCCATCGCTTGGAGGCCGCGCTATTAATGCACGCGACCGCGTACTGCGCGGCTCCATCCGGTGGTCGCCTCGAGTAGCCCTCTCCCTCTCCCCGCGTCCACCCGACGACCCCTCTCTGAGGTGGGTACATGCTCGCGTCGCTGCAACAAAACCTTCCGGAACAGTGGCGGGGAGCGTTTCAGTTTCTCGCGTCCCCGTTTGCCTGGATCCTCGACTGGCAGAGTACCGTGCTGGGGTTCGCCCTGTCCGGTCCCAGCCCCGCGGCGGTCGCCGCAAAAGCGGTCCTCATTCTCGGGCCCACAGCGCTCCTGGTCGCCGCCATCTGGTGCACCATGGCCTCCTTGTACACGCTGCCGTTCCGCTCCGGGCGGGGGGGCTTTCTGGCCGCCCTCCTCATGTCGTGGTGGGACGCCGGTCGGATGACTTGGTTCTATTGGGCGGGCCTCGTCCGCTTCGGCGTCGTGCTCGTCGGGTGGGTCTGGGGGCTCGTGAAACTCACCGGGGGGCTCCTGGTACGGCTCGTCAAATTCCTCTTCATGCGCCCCTTCGCGCTGCTCGACTGGGCGACCCGGCAGTACTTCCAGCCGGGGGTGCCCTGGATCGCGTTCGTGCTCATCCTGCTGTGGTCGGCGCTCGAAGCGACGATCTTCACGTTCACGCTGCGACCCACCGTCACCGAAGTGCTGGCGGACCTCACGGGGACCGAGCTGTCCGGCTTCGTAGTGACGCTGATCCTCTGGCCGTTCCTGTTCATTCTCATTTCCGGAAGCTTCGCAGCGATCCAGGCGCTGGTCGACGCGATCCACGCCAAGAAGACCTCCCAGGTCGTCTCGATGGCCCTGATCGAGGCGTTCGTGATGTTCTTCGAGGTCATGTTCCTGTATCGCGAGCTGATCGCCGCGATCACGCCGTGGATCGCGCAGCAGACCGGGCTGCAGCTCGGCTTCTTCTGGACCCTGGCGCTGGCGTCGTTCGGCTGGGTCGGCATCCGGGCCATGACGTGGTTCCTGTTCGGCCGTTTCGGCACCCCGGCCCTCCTCGGGATCCTGGCACGGCAGAACATCGCCGGGGCCCAGGGCGCCGCGGCGGTCACCCCCTTCGAGTCCGAGTTCTGGCGGGGTCCGATCGCCGCCCTCAAGGCCGAGACCGAGTGGTTCAAGAAGGAAGCGCGGGAAGCGTTCGAGCTGCTGTCCTTGCCGGTGCTCCAGCTGCTCGCCGCCGGGGTGAACTTCGCCGTGGTGGTGATCCTCGGCCGGCCCGTCTTTCCGCTGCCGTTCCGCAACCTCGAGCAGGTGCTCGCGAGCACACCCCAGCTGGCCCCGAGCGCCAAGCACGCAGTCCCGGGAGCGACGTCGTGAGCCGGCCCTGCCCCTGCTCCACGGCGCTGCTGGCCGCGGCCCTGGCGGCGTGCGCGGCCACCGAACAGCCGGACCAGCCCGACAAGCCCGCCTCGGCCACCTTCGTAATCGGGATCGACGTGAGCGGGTCCTTCCGCGACTCGCGTTTGTACGACGATGCGGTGCAGTTCGCGGCCCACTACATCTTCGCGCACCTGAACGGTCTGGGCGGGCTGCGCGTCCCCACGGCGTTGTTCGTGGGGTCGGTGGGTGGCGACCGCCCCGGCGAGCCGAAAGCGTTCCACCCGATCAACGATTTCCAGGGTCGCACGGTCGATCAGATCGCGGCGGACCTGCGTGTCTGGTTCCCACCGCCGGATGCCTACACCGACTTCAACGCGTTCTTCCAGCGCGTCTCGGGGCTGGTCAAGGAGCGCGGGCTGATCCTCGCGCCGCTGAACGTCGTCGTGCTGAGCGACGGCGTCCCCGACGTGCCGCCCGGCACGAAGCTCGCCAGGGGCGAGACTCCCTATTCGCGCATCGACCTGCAACCGCTCGAATTCCTGTCGCGCAGCGTGACCGTCCGCCTGCTGTACGCGAGCCCCACGGTGGGCGAGAACTGGAAGAAGCAGATCAAGCGCAGGCGGGTGCGTCTGTGGACCCAGGAGGCGCAGGTGATGGCTGGCTGGCACACCCAGCTCGAGCCGCACCTCCCGCTCGAGCAGCAGGCCGATCTCTGGAAATGGGTGCAGGACAACGTGGACTTCCGGGTGCGGTCGGGGAATCTCTTCTAAGATAAATGAGGAAGGCACCCGGGGGTCGCCCTCGGGGCCGACGACGGGGCGATCCTGCGGCTGTTTCCCGCCGAGTCGCTCACCCTGGCGGTGTTGGGCGTGCTGCTCGCGATCGTCTTCTCGCTGATCGTCGGCGTGGTGTTCGGCTGGTATCCCGCCTGGAGAGCCGCGCGGCTCGATCCTATCGAGGCGATCGCGGGGTGAGCTTCGCCAGCGCTACCAGCTCCAGCCACTCCCCCCTTCCGAAGTTGTAGCCGCGCGCCGCCGCGATCTCCTCGAAGCCGAGCGTACCGTGTCGCGCTTCGACGCCGGCCCATGCATCGCGCGGCACGACGAGAGTCCCAGATCCCGGCTCCCTTGCCCAGCGCGCCACCTCCGCGTCGCTCGAGAGTCCATGGACCCGACGGCCGCCGAGATAAAACACCAGACTCGGCTCGCTGTACGCGCGTGTGAGGATGGGGGCATCCGCCACGCCCGATTCCAGAATCGCAGCCGCAATCCGAGGCGACACTTTCAACCGGTCCAGGGCCGGCAGCACTCCGGCCGCGATCACCCCGTCGAAGCAGAGCGCCCCAAGCAGCACGGCCTGAACGCTCGCGCGCAGGCGACCGACGTAGACCTCTCGAATCGCCACGACCGTCATCGCGAGCACGATCAGCCCGGCCGCCATCGCTGGCGCACCGAGACCCGGGGCTGGAAGCCACCGGGGTAACGTGACCGAGGCCGTCGCCATGAGCGACCCCGTCACCGCAGCCGGCCACGCGCCGCGTCGCAGCCAACGCCGGTCGCGATCGTCCAGCTCGCCGCGCTCAGCCGCGTGAATCGCCCCGGCCACCGCGAGCGCGAGGGCCGGCCAGATGGGCAAGACATAGTGCGGCAGCTTGGTGGCCACCAGACTCATCAAGAGGAACGTCGGCAGGATCCAGCCCACGAGCACGGCGCGTGGGGCGCCACCGCCGAGCCGGGCGCCACGCAGCGCCGAGAGCGCGCCACCCAAGTAAAAAGTCCAAGGAAAGAATCCCACGACCACCACGACGAGATAGTACGGCAGGAACCACACGAGGCGCCCACCGTGCCCATCGAGCGGCTCGAGCATGCGCTGCACCACGTGATAGCCCACGCCGGAGCGTGCCAGGGCACCCGTCATCGCCGTGTTGGCCGGGATGGCCCAGATCAGAAACCCGCCCACCGCGACCGCGCTGGCCAGTGCAAGTGCGCTGAGCCGCGACGGGCGCAGCGGCGTGGTATTCCGGCCGAGCCACCAGGCGAGCGCGATGCTCGAGAGCGGCACCACCAGCCCGACGGGACCCTTGGTGTAGAGTCCGGTGCACATGCTCAGTGCCAGAACGATCGTGTGGGTGTGGCGCCAGCCGTACCGGAACGCGTGCGCGAAGCCCGCGAGCGCGACGGTGATGCAGGCGAGGAGCACCGCATCGGTCGTCGCGGCAGACCCTTCCACGAGCACGAGCGGCGTCGTGACCAGCACGGCAGCGGCGAGCAGCCCCGTCCGCGGCGCGAACAGCCAGCGCCCGGCCGCGTAGGTGGCCAACGCCGCGACGGCCATGCCGACCGCGGCCACAGTGCGGATGGCCACCTCGTGCGGGCCGAACAGCCGCACCGGCACCGACATCAACCAGTAGACCAGGATTGGCTTGTCGGGTCGGAGCTCCCCGTTGAAGGTCGGGTAGAGATAGTTGCCCGAGCGAACCATCTCCACCGTCGCTTGGGCGAACCGGGGCTCGTCCCGGTCCCATAACGTGGTGGTTGAGGCGACGGCGAGCAGCCCACCAGTGATAGCTGAGGTGACGAGGACGGCCGTTCCCCATCCGGCCCCTCGAGGCATTTCACGCCTTCCGGGTTCTGCGGTTGAAGTAGAAGTTGCGCGCGTAGATGGCGAGCCCCGCCGACTGGCCGAGGATGAACACCGGGTCTCGGCGGTAGATCGAATAGCTGAGCAGCAGCGTGGAACCGCAGAGGCTCAGGATCCAGAACGCCAGGGGAACAACGGTGCGCTTGGCGTGCTCGGTGGCGAGCCATTGGACTACCCAGCGCGCGGAAAAGGCGGCCTGCCCCAGGAGGCCGAGTCCCAACCAGAACGGATTCATGAGCAACCCCTCCCAATCCGCCCGGCTACGTCAACCGGCACCGGAGGACGGCGTAGAGCCGCGGAACGGTTCCAGCATGGCGCGCACCTCCGCCATGTTGACCGGCTTCGTCATGTAGGCGTCGAATCCGGCCTCGCGCGCCTTGAGGCGCTCTTCCTCACCGGAAACCGCGGCGGCTGTAAACCCGATGGTGGGGACCCGTTCGACACGGGGATCCCCTCTGAGCCGGCGGATCGTCTCGAAACCGTCGGCACCGGGCAGGTGCATGTCCATCAGGATGAGATCAGGGACCTCCGCGCCGGCCAGGCGGACTCCCTCCTCCGCCGTGCCGGCCAATGTGACCGTGCAGCCGCTGTCCTCGAGCAGCATCCGCACCAGCTTGCCGTAGAGCGGATCATCCTCGATGAGCAGGATCCGGATCACGGCGCGCACCGCCTCCCTGTCTGGTGGTCTGACTCGAACAACGCGCTGGGGGATGGTCAAACGAAACTTAACCGTGGTGGCCTGCGTGGCACATCACCTTTCTTTCGTGCTCCAGCTCCTGGCACCCGGACACACGGCACGTTCATTTTTTGTCCGTTCAGCTCCCTCACCCAGGGGTGGATGACGCACACGCCCTCCCGACTGTGCGCGGTCTGCGGGGTCGTCGTCCCGGCCAGTTTCCGGTTCTGCCCGTCGTGCAGCTCGGCGATCTCCGCCGAGCCGAGTGAGGCAGAGCGGCAGCGCGAGGCCCTCGGCGCGGCACTCGGGCCCCAGTTCGACATCCACGAGCGGATCGGCCGGGGTGGCTTCGGTTTGGTGTTCCGCGCCACCGACCACGCTCTGGAGCGACAGGTCGCCGTAAAGGTGCTGCGCTGCGATCTGGCTGATGCGCGAGTCGCACGCGTGCGCTTCCTATGGGGCGCCCAGGCGATGGTGCGCATCGAACATCCTCACATCATGCGTATTTACGACGTGCGGGAGGCCGGAGCGCTCGCATTTATCGTGATGCCTCTGGTGGAGGGCGAGAGCCTCGCGGCGGTGCTGTTGCGCGAGGGGCGGCTCAAGGCGCGGGAGGCCGCGCGCATCCTCGCCGAGGCGGCCGAGGCGCTGTGGTTCGTGCACGAGACCGGTTTCGTGCACCGCGACATCAAGCCGCAGCACATCATGCTGCACGGGCCGGAGCGCCGGGTGATGCTCATCGACTTCAGCCTCTGCCTCGGGCACTTCATCGGGCGACAGTCCGGGATCGGCGTCGTGGTAGGAACGCCGGCGTACATGAGCCCGGAGCTGGCCGAGGGCCGCGGCGACGTGGACGGCCGGAGCGACCTCTACTCGCTCGGCGTGGTGGGTTACCAGATGATCACGGGGGAGTTGCCGTTCGAGGGTACGGCAGAGCGGCTGATGGTCGGGCACCGCACGCGGTTGCCCCGCAACCCCGCGGTGCGTCACCCCGATGTGCCGGTTGACCTTGCAGAGGTGGTGATGCGGTGTCTCGCGAAGCTCCCCCAGAATCGCTGGGCGGACGCAAGCGAGCTGCTGGCCGCGCTGCACCGCCTAGGCGAGAGGGCAGCGGCCTCCCCCGCCGCGCCTTCGGCTCGCGCCGTCCCCCCGGCTCGCACGTCCTACGCAATCGGGGTCTCCGTTCCCGCGAGCCCTACGGCCCCGGCGGCCGTCGCGACCCCTCCATCCCACGCCGCCCTCGGAACGCCCGCCGTTTCTCTGCCGAGGGCCGGCACGACCGCCTCAACCGTCCGGGTGACCCGATCACCCGCGCCGTTGCCGCAGGGTCTCCGGCTGCGCAACGCGCCGTTGTGGGCAGCGGCGGCGATCGTCGTGCTGATCGTTGGCTACTGCGCGCTGCAGGGGCCCTGAGCGGAGTGACGCGCGCGTTGTCGTGCTTAGTGCCCGAGGAGGGAGTCGAACCCTCATGGGGTTGCCCCCGGGGGATTTTGAGTCCCCTGCGTCTGCCATTCCGCCACCCGGGCGAGAACGGCAAATATACTGACGATTCAGCCTCTGGGCCGCCGCCGCGGCTCATCACGGGGCCGCACCGGCCGTGGCCTCTGCCTCGGCCCCTCACCCCGCCCCATGCCGCGCTCCCGCCGCACTTCCGCCAACCGTTGGATCAGGCGCTCCCGTAGCATCTGATACTGGGCGCGCTGGACGGGAGTCAGATACTCGGCCATTTCCTGATCCTGCTCCTGCTCCAGCCGCAGCAGCTCGCCGCGATTCGACTGGATCCCATCCATGAGTTTGCGCACGCTGTCGGGATCGGCCGCCTGGCCCGGGCGCATCTGTCCCTGGAGGGCGATGCGGAACTCGAGTTGTTGGCGCAGGATCGCGCGGCGCCGCTGGCGAAACCGCTCTTCGGTCGTTCGCAGTTTGGCGGCTTGATCGGCTGTCAGCCCGAGCTGTCGTTGCACGACGCGGCCAAACCGCTGCTCGATCTGCTGCAACAGCCGCTCTCGCTCGGCGGAGTCCTCCGGCGGCACCCCAACCTCTTGGGCGGCGAGCGCCGGTCCCATCGCCAGTGCCAGGCCGAGCGCCCAGATGAACTTCCGCATCACCCCTCCAGTGACTGCAGCAGCGCTTGGAGCTGCTTCGTGGTCAAATCGCGCATGTCGGCATTCGACGGCTCGAGTGTCGCATCGGTTAAGGTCTGGTCGAGCGAGTCGAGCAGCTCCCGCAACTGGTCGGTCGAGAGGTCCTGCAGCTCGTCACGGACGTAGTGCGCGACCTGCGCCGGTGGCCGCCCCATCCGGCTCCGCACCATGAGGCCGCCACCGAGAATCAACACCACGGCCGCCGCCGCGCGCAGCCAGCCGGGCCGAATCCACCATGGCCGCGTCGCCGCAGACTCGGTGCGCAGCCGCGCGATGACCGCCGCCGCCGTGCGCTCGACGTCGAGGCGATCGGCGGCCTGCGCGCCGAGGCGCCGGGCGACTTGCTCGAGGTGGGCGTCGTGCTCCTGCTCGTTCGTCATTTCAACCACTCCTTCAGCCGTTTCACGGCATGGTGGTAGTGCACCCGGGCCGCCCCTTGGGACGTGTCCAGCGCCGCGGCGATCTCCTCGTACTCCAGCCCCTGCTGCGCCCGCAGCAGAAACACCTCACGCTGCATGCGCGGCAGGCGTTCCAGCCCGCGTTGCAGCCGCTCCTCGGTTTCTCCCGCTTCGGCCCGCTCGTGAGGATCGCCGTCCTTCGACTCGAATCGATCCTCCAGCGGCACCACACGGCGTCGCGCCAGTCGCCGACCCAAGTCCTTGAGGGCGTTGCCCCCGATCCTGAGCAGCCAGGTGCGGAACTGGCACTGGCCGCGGAATCGCGACATCGCCCGGAACGCCCGAATGAACGCTTCCTGGACGAGATCGTCCAGATCCGCTTCGGGCGCCCCCGCGCCCACCCGGAATCGCGCCAACGCGCGCGCGTGGCGCCGCACCAGCTCGGCGGCCGCCCGCTCGTCGCCACCCTGCCAGGCGGCGATCAGCTCGGCGTCATCCGCCGGGACGGCGGCCGGATCCGCAAGGGGCATGGTTGCAGGGTGGACGGGGCCGATCGTCGAATATTAAGGCGAACCGAGACGACAGCGGGGAAGGAGGGCATATTGGGCCCCGTGGCCCCCATCCTCGCTGCAACGAAAGCCGGCCGCCTCGTGCAACGAGCGGCGAACCTGTTCTGCCGGCTCACCGGGTGGCGCATGGTGGGCGAGCTGCCCACCGAGCCCAAGCTCGTGCTCATCGTCGCTCCGCATACCTCGAACCTGGATTTCCCCGTCGGCCTCATGTGTGGCTACGCTTCGGGCGTTCTGCTGCACTGGCCCTATGGCTTCATGGCAAAGGACAGCCTGTTTCGCTGGCCGGTCGGGCCCGTGCTCCGCTGGCTCGGTGGCATCCCGATCGACCGCAGCGCACCGCAGGACGTGGTGGCCCAAATGGTCTCCGTGTTCGAGCGCTACGAACGGTTCCTCCTCACCATCACACCCGAAGGGACGCGCCGGCGGACGTCGCACTGGAAATCGGGCTTCTACCGCATTGCCAGCGCGGCCCGGGTCCCGCTTGTCCCGGTGGGGTTCGACTACGCGCATCGCGAATGCCGGTTCGGCCCCGCGCTCGAGCCCTCGGGCAACGCCGAGGCCGATCTCGTGAAGCTGCGTGCGTTCTACTCCGGGATCACACCGAAGCGGCCAGCCAATGCCGGGGAGATCCGCTTCGAGCCGCCCGGTTGACCGCCACTGCACCGCAGGGTAGGTTAGCTTTTCGAACAGTTGTTCGAATCCCATGCGCCCCTACGATCAGCGGTTCGACGCCTTGCTCGCGCACGCGGCCCGGGTCTTCGCCGACCGGGGCTACCACCGCACCACGATGCGCGATCTCGCAGCGGCGAGCGGGATGTCGCTGGCCGGGATGTACTACTACGTCCGCGGCAAGGAAGCGCTGCTGTTCCACATCCAGGAGCGGTGCTTCACCCGGGTCCTGGACGGCGCCGATACGGCGTTGGCGGGCACGATCGACCCCGAAGAGCGGTTGGCGTGCTTCATCCGCCACCACGTCACCTTCTTTGCCGCGCATATGCCCGAGATGAAGGTACTGTCGCACGAGGCCGCCGCCCTCACCGGTCAGCGGCTGCAGGCGATCAATCGGATCAAGCGGCGATACGTCGACCGGTTGGAGGGGCTGCTGCGCGATCTCGCTCCCCAGCAACCGCCGGTGGAGCGGTCGGCAGCGGCGTTCGCGCTGTTCGGCATGATGAACTGGATTTACAACTGGTACGACCCCGCCGGCCCGCTCGACGCCGAGCGCCTGGGGGAGCTGCTCACCCGCATGTTTCTCGGCGGGTTCGCCGAGGCCCGGACCACGGTACACGGAGGCTCGTGACAGGCATGGCAACCATGACGGAACCCCAGGTGAAGACGCTGGTTCGCTCCCGCGTCGAGGACGGTCTCGGGATCATCGAGCTGGACGATCCGCCGGCCAATACCTACACCTACGACATGATGCGGCAGCTGGACGATGCGATCCTGCAGGCCCGCTTCGACGACAACGTGCACGTCATCGTCCTGCGGGGACACGGCGAGAAGTTCTTCTCGGCGGGCGCCAACATCAGCATGCTCAACTCGGTCACCCCGCGTTTCAAGTACTTCTTCTGCCTCCACGCCAACGAGACGCTGAACCGCCTGGAGCACACGCCCAAGCTCACCATCGCCGCCCTGAACGGCCACACGGTGGGAGGCGGACTGGAGATCGCCATGGCGTGCGACCTGCGGCTCGCCAAGGAGAACGCGGGCAAGATCGGCCTCCCCGAAGTGAACCTCGGCGTGTTGCCGGGCACCGGCGGTACCCAGCGCCTGGCGCGCATCGTCGGCAAGACCCTCGCAATCGAGCTGATGGTCAAGGGTGAGACGTTCTCGTTCGAGCGGGGCAAGGAGATCGGCCTGGTCAACGAGGTGTTCCCAGCCGACTCCTTCTGGGAGCAGGTGACGCTATATGCGAAGCAGTTCTGCCCGCCCCACAAGGCGTCGAAGGCCGTCGGTCTGATCAAGCGCGCGGTGCAATCCGGGGCCGAGGTGCCGTTCGAGTACGGCCTCACGATCGAGCGCGAGCTGCAGCAGCAGCTGTTCCAGAGCGAGGACGCCAAAGAAGGCATCGCCGCATACGTGGGCAAGCGGGTGGCGGAGTTCAAGGGCCGGTGAAGACCGAGCTGTTCATCGGGAACGAATGGCGGCCGGCGCGCTCCGGCAAGCGCTTCCCCGTGGAGAATCCGGCCACGGAGGAGGTCATCGCCGAGGTCGCCCAGGGTGACGCGGCCGACGTCGACGACGCCGTGGCTGCCGCCCGCGCGTGCTTCGAGTCCGACGGCTGGCGCGGCCTGTCGGCGCGCAAGCGCGGGCGGATGCTCACGAAGGCCGCGGATCTGCTCGAGGCCCGGCTGGACGAGTTCGCCCGGCTCGAAACGGCGCACAACGGCAAGACGCTGTTCGAGTCGAGAATCGAGCTCACCATGACGGTCAACACCCTCCGCTATTACGGCGGGTGGGCCGACAAGATCACCGGGGACACGCTGCCCGTGGAAGGGCCGTTCTTGTGCTACACCCAGCGCGAGCCGGTCGGCGTGGTGGGGGCGATCGTGCCGTGGAATTTCCCGCTCAACATCGCGAGCTGGAAATTCGCACCGGCGCTCGCTGCCGGGTGCGCCATCGTGCTGAAGCCGGCCTCCGAAACGCCGCTCACCGCGCTCGCTTTCGCCGAGCTCGCGCTCGAAGCCGGATTCCCGCCGGGGGCCTTCAACGTGGTCGCGGGCGGCGGCTCGACGGCGGGGGCGGCGCTGGTGCGCCATCCCGACGTGGACAAGATCTCGTTCACCGGATCGACCGAGGTCGGCCGGCAGATCATGAGGATGGCGGCCGATACGAACAAGCGCGTCACCCTCGAGCTTGGCGGCAAGAGCCCGAACATCGTGTTCGCCGACGCCGACATCGCGGCGGCCGTGAAAGGCGCCCAAACGGGGATCTTCTACGGCAAGGGAGAGGTGTGCGCGGCCGGGTCTCGTCTCCTCGTCGAGTCGAGCGTGCACGACCAGGTGGTGGACCAGCTCGCGGCGGGGGCGAAAAAGCTCACTCCCGGCGATCCCCTCGACAAGAACACGCGACTTGGCGCGCTGGTCTCGAAGAAGCAGCAGGACACGGTGCTGTCCTACATCAAAAAGGGGGTGGATGAAGGCGCCGCCCTCGTGGCCGGCGGCAAGCCGGTGCAGCCCAACGGCAAGGGCTACTACGTCGAGGCCACGGTGTTCGACGGAGTCACCCCCGACATGACGATCGCGCGCGAAGAGATCTTCGGTCCCGTACTGGCCGTGCTCACGTTCCAGGGTTTCGAAGAAGGGGTGAAGCTCGCCAACCGCTCGATGTACGGTCTCGCCGCGGGGATCTGGACGAAGGACATCCAGAAAGCGCATCGGGCGGCCCGCGCCATTCGCGCCGGCACCGTATGGATCAACA
Organism: Gemmatimonadales bacterium; assembly: GCA_050921685.1. Lineage (GTDB taxonomy): Bacteria > Gemmatimonadota > Gemmatimonadetes > Gemmatimonadales > GWC2-71-9 > DASTHG01. Next base: position 1,323 of record JBOHSO010000092.1, on the reverse strand, counting down.
GCTACAACTTCTACGATTCCGGCGCCCCATTCGGCGGGTTCAAGGCTTCGGGGTTCGGGCGCGACCTGGGCAAGGATGCGCTCGACGGCTACCTGGAGACGAAGACGGTGTGGGTCGGTCTGTGAGCGACGCGCTGATCTACGCTGCACTGCGAACCCCGGTGGGCCGCCACGGTGGGAGTCTGGCCGGGGTGCGAGCGGACGACTTGGCCGCCGTACCGATCAAGGCCGTCGTGGAACGCTCTGCAGTCGATCCCGCCGCGATCGATGACGTGATCCTCGGGTGCGCGAATCAAGCCGGTGAGGACAACCGCAACGTGGCGCGGATGGCGCTGCTGCTCGCCGGGCTCCCGGTGGAGGTGCCGGGACAAACGGTGAACCGGTTGTGCGGGTCGGGATTGCAGGCCGTGGCCAGTGCGGCGCAGGCCATCAAGACAGGCGAAGGGGACGTCTTCATAGCCGGGGGGGTCGAGAGCATGACCCGCGCGCCGTACGTGATGCTCAAGCCGGCGGAGCCGTGGAGCCGGAGGGCACCGGAGATCGCCGATACGACGGTCGGATGGCGGTTCACGAACCCCCGCCTCAAGCCGGACTGGACCATCTCCCTCGGCGAGACCGCCGAAGTCGTGGCCCATCGCTACGGCATCGGCCGTGCGGAGCAGGACGCGTTCGCGGTCGAGAGCCAGCGCCGGGCGGAGCGGGCGCAGCAGGACTGCGTCTTTTCCGACGAGCTGGTGCCGGTGCCGCTCCCCGACGGGTCGACGTTCACGAAGGACGAATACCCGCGTCCCGGCACCACCCTCGAAAGCGTCGCGCAGCTGAAGCCCGCCTTCAGGAAGGACGGCACCGTCACCGCCGCGAGCTCGAGCGGCATCAGCGACGGGGCGGCGGCGCTGGTAATCGGATCGGGGGACGGTCGGATCGGCGGATTGAAGCCGCTCGCGCGGGTCGTCACCACGGCGGTGGCCGGTGTGGACCCGAGCTGTATGGGCCTGGGACCGATTCCCGCAACCCGGAAGGCGTTGCAGCGTGCCGGTCTCACGATCGGACAGATCGACCTGGTGGAGCTGAACGAGGCCTTCGCCGCGCAAGCGATCGCCTGCATCCGCGAGCTCCAGCTCGACCCCGCACGCGTGAACATCTACGGAGGCGGCATTGCGCTCGGCCACCCACTCGGTTGTACCGGGGCCAAGATCCTCACCACCCTTCTCTACGCCCTGCACCGTACGAAGTCTCGCTACGGTTTGGTGACGATGTGCATCGGCGTCGGTCAGGGGATCGCCATGATCGTAGAGCGAGCATGAGCCTCGTGCTGGTGGACGTC
>JBOHSO010000091.1:0-6646 GCA_050921685.1 Gemmatimonadales bacterium | reverse complement strand
GGTATGCATGGCTCTGGCGACGCTCGCCGGCGTGCTGACGCTGCTGGAATACGCCACTGGGTGGGATCTGGGTATCGACCATCTGGTCCCGGCGAGGCCCGAGGATACCTCACGCGTCCTGTTCCCGGGCCGGATGGGACCGAATACGGCGGTGAGCTTCATCTTGTTGGGCGTAGCTATGCTGGGCATCAACGCCAGGACATCCGGACGGCTTCACCTCGCCGAGCTGGCCGCCGCGGGAGCGCTCGGGCTCGCGTTCTCGACACTGGTCGGATACGCCTTCGGCGTCACGCCCCTGACCTGGATCACCGCCTACGCGACGCAGACGGCGATCCACACTTCCCTTGCCTTTCTCGTGCTCGCGATCGCGGTCTTGGTCGCGCGCCCCGACGGCTGGGTCGTGCAGGCCGTGGCCGGTCGCGGGCCGGGATCGCTCATCGCCCGGCGGCTGCTCCCGCTGGTCGTGGTCGTGCCGCTCGTGGTCGGTTGGATTCGCCTCCAGGCCCAGCAGCACGGTCTCATCACGGTGGAGTTCGGTGCGGCGGTGGGTGTGCTGACGAGCATCGCGTTGCTGGCGATCGCCATCCTCGGGAGTGCGGCCGGTATCAACCGAGCGGACGTGGGGCGGCGTCAAGCCGAGGATGCGGCACGGGAGAGTCAGCGACGGCAGCAGATCGAGGCCAGGTTCCGCGGCCTGCTCGAGGGAGCCCCCGACGCCATGGTGGCGGTCGACCGCCAGGGACGGATCACGCTGATCAACACCCAGACGGAGAAGTTGTTCGGGTACGGACGGGAGGAGTTGATCGGGAGCTCGATCGAGACGCTCGTTCCACATCGGTTCCAGGGCGTCCATCCCGGATATCGCGACGGCTATCTCGCCGATCCCCATCCGCGTCCGATGGGGAGCGGGCTCGAGCTGTGGGGGAGGCGAAAAGACGGCACCGAATTCCCGGTGGAAATCAGTCTCAGCCCCGTGCAGACCGAGGAAGGGACGCTGGTCACGGCCGCGGTGCGCGACGTGACGGAACGGCGGCGGCTGGAGGAGGTCCGGCGCCGGGCCGAAGAGCTTCAGCTGCGGGCGGCGCAGGAGACGAGCCGGCTGAAGAGCGAGTTCCTGGCCAACATGTCTCACGAGCTGCGGACACCGCTGAACGCCGTGATCGGGTTCACCGAAATCCTGTACGACGGCCGGGCCGGACCGGTGTCCGCCGTCCAGATGGAGTACCTAGACGACGTCCTCACGAGCTCCAGGCATCTGCTCCAGCTGATCAACGATGTGCTGGACCTCTCGAAGGTGGAAACCGGCAAACTGGAGCTGCGGCCGGAGCCGGTCGACCTGGCGCGACTCATCGCTGAGATGCAGGACGTCGTGCGGACCCTGGCCGCCCGCAAGCAGATCCGCGTCGAGACAGACCTGGACGCCGCGCCCCCGGAAATCGTGACCGACCCCGCCAGGCTCAAGCGGGTGTTGTACAACTATTTGTCCAACGCCATCAAGTTCACCCCGGAGGAGGGCCGGGTGGTGGTGCGCGTGGTCGCGGAGGGCCGGGACGCATTCCGTCTCGAGGTGCAGGACACGGGGATCGGGATCCGGGCCGAGGACCTCGACCGGCTGTTCGTCGAGTTCCAGCAGCTCGACGCGAGCGTCGCGAAGCAGTACCCCGGAACGGGGCTCGGCCTGGCCCTCACGAAGCGAATCGTGGAAGCGCAGGGAGGGCGGGTTGGCGTCGACAGTACGCCGGGCGAGGGGAGCCGGTTCTATGCGGTCCTGCCTCGCGTCGCGCGTGTCCGCGAATCACCGGAAGCGGTGGGAGCAGGGGAACCGGCGGCGGAGGCCCGCGGCACCTTCCACATTCTGGTGATCGAGGACGACGCCGGTGACCAGCAACGCATCGTCCGTCTGCTGACGTCGGCGCAATACTCGGTCGAGACGGTGGCGAGCGGCGCGGAAGGACTGGCTCGCTGTCGCGAGCGGCGATTCGACGCGATTATTCTCGACCTGTTGCTGCCCGACATGCACGGCCGGGACCTCCTCCGGGCGCTGCGGCATGACGGGTCGAACCGCGACACGCCGGTCATCGTAGCGACGATCGTGACGGACGAATCCGTCCTTGCCAGCTGCCGGGTCGACGACCTGCTGAGCAAACCCATCCAAGGAAGCGAGATGCTGGCCGCCCTGCGGCGGGCGACGGTCACCCCTGGTGGGCCGGGTCCGATTCTCGTGATCGACGACGACGCCGAGGCCCTGGAACAGGCCGGGCGGACCCTCCAGGCGCTCGGATATCGCCCGATCTGCGTGTCGAACACGGCCGATGCGTTGCGCGCCGCGCTGGCAAACCCGCCGGGGGCCGTCGTGCTGGACCCGTTGACGGCGGAGCTGGATGGATTCGCGTTCCTCGCGGAGTTCCGGAAGAGCCCGGCCGGCCGCCGAGTCCCGATCATCGTCTGTACGCTCAAGGAGATCGGTCCGACCGAGCTCCGCAAGCATCTCGGGTCGGTTCGGACCCTGGCGCACCTCGGTCACGGGGCGGCGGCGCTGATCGACGAGGTCGCGGACGCAGGCGGTCGCGCGCCACAGGGGCCGTCCGGTGGCCAATGAGCCGATCCTCGTCGTGGACGACAACGCGACCAACCTCAAGCTGGTCCGCGTGCTGCTGGAAGGCGAAGGCTACCAGGTGCGGGTCGCGCTCGATGCCGACGAAGCACTGGCGGTCCTGCGGGACTTTCGCCCGCGGCTCATTCTGATGGACATCCAGCTCCCAGGCATGGACGGACTCACGCTGACCCGCATGTTGAAGGCCAATCCTTCGATGCGGGACATCATCATCGTGGGGCTCACCGCCTACGCCATGAAGGGAGACGACGAGAAGGCGCTGGCCGCTGGCTGCGACGGGTACGTCGCCAAGCCGATCGACACGCGCACCCTGCCAGAGCTGATCACGACCTACCTGCGGGGCGGATCGCGCGGAGGCGCGGCATGATCGAGCACCCGGCCACGATCCTCGTGGTCGAAGACAACCCGACCACGCGGAAGCTCGTGCGTATCATCCTCACGGGTGCGGGCTACCTCGTGCTGGAAGCGCCCAACGGCCGCGTGGCCCTCGAGGTGATGGCGCAGCGGCTTCCCGATTTGGTGCTCCAGGACCTGATCCTCCCCGATATCGACGGCTTCAAGCTGGTGCGCCGCCTGCGAGAGATCCCGGGCGCGGACGCGATCCCGGTCATCGCCCTGTCGGGATACACGCCCGGACTCGAGCGAGCGCAGGGGGTGCGCTCCGACTTCACCGATCAGCTGTTGAAGCCGGTCGAGCCGTCCGACCTGCGGCGGATGGTCGCCGCCTACCTGGAGCCGACCCGAGCGGAACCGCATCGGCGGCGGGGTGCGGGGCGTCGCGTCCTGCTGGTCGATGACGACCCGACGCAGCTCAAGCTCTCCAAGGCGTACCTCATCGAAGCCGGGTTCCGGGTCAGCACGGCGGGCGACGGAGTGGAGGCGCTCGAGGTCGCCCGGGCCCACGTCCCGGACGCCGTGGTGAGCGATGTCCGGATGGCGCGCCTCGACGGCTTCGGGTTGTGCCTCGCGGTGCGGGCCGACCCAAAGCTCGCCGCGGTGCCCGTCGTGTTGACCTCGTCTGCGTTCGCAGAGGCCGTCGACCGCGCCCGGGCCCGTCGGGTCGGGGCGACTGCCTTTGTCGTCCGCACGCCTGACCACCAGGCGCTGATCGAAGCCGTCCTGGCGGGGCTGGAGGCCGTGTCCACCCCCAAGGTCGCCGACGCGCGATCGGATGACGGGCGCTCGCGTGCGACCAGCCGCCGCCACCGCGTGTCGGGCGGCGACCAGGCGGACGATGGGCGCGCCGGCGCCGATCGCGGGCGATGACCCGATGAGCGCCATGCACGAGCGCGCCGCGACCATTCTCGTGGTCGAAGACAACCCGATCACCCGCAAGATGGTCGTGGTGGCGCTCACCGCCCACGGGTACCGCGTGCTCGAGGCGCCCGACGGCGGAACCGCCGTGGACCTCATGGAGCGCCACGCCCCGGATCTGGTGCTGCAGGACCTCGTGCTGCCGGACACGCGCGGGTTCGAGCTGCTGCAGCGGCTCCGCGCCCTGCCCGGTGGGTCGGACGTCCCCATCATCGCGTTCACCGGGTTCCTCCCGAAGGACGAGGAGGCCCGTACCGGCGCGGCCGGGTTCAACGAGTTCCTCATCAAGCCGGTCGAGCCGTCGCGCCTGATCGCGACCGTGGCGGAATACGTCAAGATCCCGCAAACGGCGGTCGAGGGACTGGGAGGCGGGCGCCGCGTGCTGGTGGTGGACGACGACGCCGTGCAGCGCAAGCTGGCGCGCCTGCATCTCGAAGCGGCTGGGTTCGACGTCGAGACGGCGGGTGACGGGGCAGAGGCGCTCGAAGCCGTTCGGCGCGCGCCGCCGGATGCCATCCTGAGCGACGTGCTGATGCCGCGACTCGATGGGTTCAAGCTGTGCCGCGCGGTCCGGCAGGACGCCCGGCTCCGGTCGATGCCCGTCGTGCTGATGAGCCATCAGTACGCCGACGAGGCGGACCGCACGCTCGCGCGCCGGCTCGGGGCCAACGCGTACCTGTCCCGCACGCCCGACCTACAGAATGCCGTGACGGCCCTGGTCGACGCGCTGGCCGCATCCGGGCCGCCGGCGTTCGAGGATGCGATCGGTGAGTCGTATTCCGAATACCTGGATCGGGTGGTCCAGCAGTTGGAGCGGCAGGCCGGTCAAAACGCCGAGCTGCGTCAGCGCACGGCGATGCAGACCGCCGCGCTCACCGTCCTCGGCCAGACGGCGGACGCGCTGGCGCGGCAGAATCCGATCGAGGACATCCTGCGCGATACGCTGTATCGCAGCATCGATGCCGCCGGCCTCTCCGTCGGTGTCTACTATCACATCGAGCCGCGCGGCCGCTTCCGGGTGCATACGGTCATCGGCTACCGACAGGCAGCCGGGTCGCCGCTCGAATCCTTCTTCGGCCATCCGGAATTGCTCCAGCGGGTCCTCGACTCCGGCCGCCCGCTCACGATCCCGACGGACGTGCCGGACGGGTCGGCACAGGACTTCCTGGACCGGCTCGGGCTCCGGTCGGCGCTGCTGGTGCCGGTGCTGTTCCGCGAGCAGCCGCTCGGCGTGCTGGTGCTGGCCTCGAACGCTCGTGATGTGGCGGAGCGGGAATGGGTGGCCTTCGCCCAGGTGGTGAGCGGGCAGATGGGGCAGGCCATCGCCCTGGGCCGGGCGTTCGATGAGCTGCGAGTCTCCGAAGAGCGCTACCGCCTCCTGTTCGAGACCACTCCGCTCCCGGCGTGGGTGTTCGATCGGGAGACCCTCGCGATCCTCGCCGTGAACGATGCGGCGGTGGCGCACTACGGCTATTCGCGCGAGGAGTTCGTCCGCCTGACGATCCGCGATCTGCGGCCGGCGGAGGATCTCGCCGCCCTCGAGCGACATGTGCAACGCCTTCCGGAGGGACCGCACGCCGCCGGCACGTGGCGGCACCGGAAGAAAGACGGTTCGATGATCACCGTCGAGATGTCGGGCCACGCGGTGTCGTTCGCCGGCCGGCCAGCCCAGCTGGCCGTGGCGCTCGATGTCACCGAGCGAGACCTCACGGAGGTGGCGTTGCGGGAGAGCGAGGAGCGCCACCGGATGCTGATCGACTACACCTTCGACGGGTTCGTCATCACCGAAGACGGCATCGTCCGGGAGGCGAACCGTGGCTTCGCGGAGATGCTCGGGTATTCCGCGGACGAGGTGATCGGGATGCCGGCGGAGGCGTTCGTTGCCCCGGAATCGCGCTTGGCCGTGCGACAGCGTATCCAGGCCGGCATCGAGGGGGCGTTCGAGGCCATGGGGCTCCGCAAGGACGGTCGCCGGATCCAGCTGGAAACGGTCGCCAAGATATACATGCACGGCGGCCGTCGCCTCCGCCTCACCGCGGTGCGCGATGTGACCGAGCGCCGTCAGCTCGAGGATCAGTTTCGCCAGGCGCAGAAGATGGAAGCCGTGGGGCGCCTCGCCGGCGGCGTGGCGCACGATTTCAACAATCTGCTCACCGTCATCACGAGCTACAGCCAGCTGCTATTCGACGATCTGGCCGCCGACGACGCGCGGCGCACCGACCTCGAGGAAATCCAGAAGGCCGCGGCAGGGTCCGCCACGCTGACGCGCCAGCTGCTCGCCTTCAGCCGGCAGCAGGTGCTCGAGCCGAGGGTGCTGGACTTGAACACGATCGTGGCCGGGGCCGGGAAGATGCTGAAGCGCCTGATCGGTGAGGACGTCGAGTTGGCGACCCGGCTCGCCACCGACCTCGGCGCGGTCCGGACCGACCCGGGGCAGATCGAGCAAGTCATCATGAACCTCGCCGTCAATGCCCGCGACGCAATGCCCGTAGGGGGGAAGCTCACGATCGAGACCGCGAACGCCGAACTGGACAGCACGCACACGCAGGAGCACAGCGTGGTGAGTGCCGGTCGCTATGCGCTCCTTTCGGTGAGCGACACGGGCATCGGGATGGACGCCCAGACGAGGGCGCGCATTTTCGAGCCGTTTTTCACGACGAAGGATCAAGGGAAGGGGACGGGCCTCGGGCTTGCCACCGTGTACGGCATCGTCAAGCA
>JBOHSO010000090.1:0-3347 GCA_050921685.1 Gemmatimonadales bacterium | reverse complement strand
ACCGATCCACATGCGGCGCCGGGACCGCTTTGGCGGGCGCGCCGAATCCGGAAGGAATCCAGCCGATGTCCATCACGACCACCTTGGCGACCCGCTGCGCAAATGTCAGCGGCCGGCGCACCATCGGATCGCGCGCGCGCCGCTCCTCGAAGCCGGTGGCGCTCCACTCGAGGCCGAGGGCGAGATGCTCGACGATCTGCGCCACGTTCCATTTCCCCGGCGGCGCATGGTACCATTCGGTGTCGGCGCGCTCGGCCATGGGGCCGAGCACGAGGTCAGGTAGATCGGCGAAGCGGGTCACGCGCGCCCCCTAGTCCAGAAACTGCCGCCGCAAGCGGTCGCCCTCGACCAGGAACTCGTCGAGCGCGTCAGGCCCGGGGAGCCGGCCGTCACACCACCACAGCAAGCGCGGCCCTGCTCCAGCAAGCTGATACCGCGTCGCCTTGACCCCCTCAGGCGCCGGCGCCGCCAGAAAGGCGCGCAAGGGCGGCGTAAACAGCGCGCGTACCGCAGCCTCGTCGTCACCTTGGAGCTGGTACGCCCGGGAGAACCCGGCATCGTCGATGAAGTCGAAGTCCTTCACCCCGAACCGCTGCGCCAGGCGACGGAAGAACCCTTCGGGGACGAGGGTGAAGGCCGGGAGGCTCGTTTCGATGGACTCCCACAGCATCACCGTCAGCCGGTGATGATTGCTGTTCTTGCCGCCACCGGTGACGTAGGTGTACTCGAACGCGGTGAACGGGCGACCGCCGATCTGGCCGGTGATCGTGGCGCGCCAGCGGCGGTTGTGCCCCTGCCGGAAGATGCCGAAGGCCTCGAGATCCGCCTCCGCGCCAGGGCGTTCCCGCTCGAAGCGGTAGCCGCGCACCAGACAATACTGCTCCAGGGCCTCGCGCCGCCGCCGATTCCGATGGAGCACCGCGGCGACGATCCCCCCGCCGACCAGGATGGCGAGCGCGACCACGGGCAGTGCGGCTGGGATCACGTGCCGTCCACGAGAGAGCCGAGGGTCGACACCCCCCCACTCCAAACGGTAGCTTGTGTGCGACCGTCCATGCCGGGATTCTAGGGGTGAGGCTGGTGCGCCGCCACCTGGTTGCGGTGGCGCTGGGGCTCGCGGTGCTCGCCGCGGCGCTGGCGCCGCTCCCCGCCGTCATGGACACCGTCACCGGCGCTCCGGCCGGGGACGCCTACCTCGCTCGATCCCTGGCGTACGTCCTGCTCGCACCATTCTCGAGCACGCTCGACGCCCTGACGTTTCTGAGCATCGACCGCGCGATCGCCCTGCTCGTGACCTGGATCCCCGTGCTGGCGCTCGCGGGCGCGCTGCGGCCCGGGACGCCACGTCGCCGCCTCGCACGCGCCCTGACCGGCGTCGCCCTGTTCCTCGCGTTCGCGACCGCCGCCGTGCTGCTCCCGCGCCCCGTTCCCCGGTTGGTCGCAGACGAGCCCGGCGTGACCGTGCTCGACATCCACGCCCACACCGTCGCCTCGCACGACGGCCGGCCCGGGTGGACGCCCGAGCGGCTGGCGGCGTGGCACGCCGCCCAGGGGTTTCAGGCCGCCTACGTCACGGATCACAACGTCCCGTTCGCCGGCTCGACGACCACGCCGATCCGGCTGCTGCCCGGCGTCGAATGGAGCGTCTATCGCCAGCATATCGTGGCGCTGGGCGCCTCCGACTCGATCGACCGTCGACCGTACTCGAGCGACCTCCCGGGGCTGCTGGGCCTGTTCGGGGCGCTGCACGCACAGGGCGCCATGGCGATCGCCTCGCTGCCCGAGTACTGGAGGAACCATCGCCACGAGCTGGACGAGTTCGCGCTGGCCGGGGTGGACGGCTTCGAGATCGTGAATTGCGCTCCCAAAGGACTCGCCTTGCCGTCCAGCGCGCGCCGCGAGGTGATCGACCTCGCCCGGCGCCACGACCTGCTCGTGTTTGGCGCGAGCGACAACCACGGCTGGGGCATGGTCACCTGCGTGTGGAACCTGTCGCACCAGGGAGCGCACGGGTTCCGCGCGAACTACGTCATCGCCCGACCGGTCGCGTTGCTGCAAGGCGACATTCCCGCCTGGACCGCGGCGTATTCCCAGCCGTGGCTGATGTTCCGCTCCCTGAGCTGGCCGGAGCGGATCAGCTGGCTCACGTGGATCGCGCTCGGGGCGATCTGGCGCGGCATGCCGCGCCGCAAAGGGCAGCGCGCCGGGCTCGGCATTCTGGCCCGGACGCTGGGACGCCGACCGCGAGGTACATCGCAATGAGCTTCCTTCCCCTCCGTCTGGCCCTCGTCGCCGTGCTCGGGGCCGCCGCCGTGACCCCCGACGGCACCCTCAGAGTGCTGCGCGTCTCTCCCCAGCACGCCGGCGAGGCGACCGAGGACGTCACCGTGACCTTCGATCGCCCCGTCGCGGGTGGCCTCGACTCGACCGTCGATCCACGCACCATTGTCCGCATCGTGCCCCGCGTCCCGGGCCGGCTCGAATGGCGCGATCCGGTGACCATCCGGTTCCATCCCGCGGCACCGCTGCCCGCCGGCGTGACGTTCACCGTCCGGATCGCCAATACGTTTCGCGCGATGGACGGCAGCCGCCTCGCCGCGCCCTACACGTTTTCGTTCCGGGTGCGGGGCCCGCGCGTCCTCGATGCGTGGCCGGTGAACCAGTGGAGCAAGCCGAAATACTTGACGCCCGATACGCGGTTCACGCTGCTCGTGTCGGCACCGGCGGATCTGGCCCTGCTCGCGCCGCTCGTCAGTGTGGATGCCGGGAATTGCGTCCCCGGTAAATCGATCCCGCTGCGGCCGGTGCGGCAACGCCGCATCGCCTCGAGCGACGTGCGCTGGCGCTACTACGGCGACTGGACGGCGGACACGAGCCGCGACCTGCGACGCGTCGTCGAGTTCGTCCCGACCGAGCCGCTGCCGGCGAACTGTGACGCGACGCTCAACGTCCCCGAGCGGGTCGACAGCGTGTCCAGCAACCGGACGTGGCCGTTCCGCACCTACGGGCCCCTCGCCGTGGACAGCGTGCACTGCGCATTCAACACCGGTCGCTGCCCCATCGGCCCTGCACGCGTGTTCTTCAGCACGCCGGTGCGCGGCGCGGAAGTGTTGCGGCGCGTGCACCTCGCGCCGGGCGTCACGTTCAGCGTCAGCGATACCGGCGCGGAGTACGACAGTTGGGCGCTCGACGCGCAGCTCGCGCCCCGCACCCGCTACCTCGTCACGGTGGACAGCGGGCTGACCGACGTTTTCGGGCAACGGCTCGTGGCGCGCTTCACCAGGAGCTTCGCGACGACCGCGTACAGCCCGCAGGTACGCTACCCGTACGGGCGCATGGTCGTGGAG
>JBOHSO010000089.1:0-2957 GCA_050921685.1 Gemmatimonadales bacterium | reverse complement strand
GTGCAGCTCTATGCGCTGGCCGACCTCGATCACACCCTGCGCCTCGCCGAGACCTGGGTAGCGTTGGGGCCCAGCCACATCGCCACGGCGCGGCGCGCCGGGGCTGGGTGGACCGTCGACAGCGTGTGGCGGTCGCGCGTCCGGGCGGTGCACGAGACGCCAGGGCTCTCCGCGACCACGCTCACGATCCTGGGGCTCCCGGGAGATCCCGCGCTCCTCGTGTTGCGCTACACGCACCGGCAGCGCCGCGCGTTCGAGAACGTGCGGTTCGTGCTCGAGGAAGGGCTCGAGGGGCGCTCGGTCGCGCCGGTCGACCCCGACCGCGAGTACGCCGACGGCGTCGCGGGCCCCATCCGCGACGCCCAAGCCATCGTCGCCGGCCGCGGCGTGACGGTCATCCGGCGGCTGCTGGATTATCTGCGACCATACCGGCGCGAGCTGACGCTCGGCATGGCCGCGGCGACGGTGATCACGCTGGTGAGCCTGGTGCCGCCCTACCTCGCGGGCTACCTGATCGATCGAGTGATCCGGCCGGCGCAGGAAGGCGCGCTGCCGCTGGCGCGCGCGAGCACCATTGCGTGGCTCGCTGTGGCCGCCATGGCCCTGGTGTTCCTGGTGCGCCAGCTCGCGGCGCTCGTGCGCCTCCGGCTCATGGCGGTGCTGGGCGAGTGGGTAGCGCGCGACCTGCGCGCCGAGCTGTACGAGCACATCCAGCGCCTCAGCCTGTCGTTCTTCTCGCGCAAGAAGACGGGGAGCCTGATTACGCGCATCTCCGCCGACACCGACCGACTGTGGGACTTCCTGGCCTTCGGCGTGGTGGATGTGTCGCTGTCGCTCGTGATGCTGCTCGGCCTGGGGGCCGTGCTTGTGAGCCTCGACTGGCGGCTCGGCATCGCGATGACGCTGCCGGTCCCGCTGTTCTGCTGGTCGATCTACCGGCACGGCGAGTCGATCAACCGCCTGTTTCTCCGGGCCTGGCGCAAGTGGTCGCGCGTGACGGACGTGCTGTCGGACACCATCCCGGGCATCCGCGTCGTGAAGGCGTTCAACCAGGAGGCGCGTGAGGTCCGGCGCTTCGCCGAGCGCAACCAGGACGTGACCGGGGAGTTCGCCCGCATCCACCGAATGTGGAGCTCGTTCTGGCCGCTGCTGATGCTGGCGGTGCACGGAACGACAGTCGCCGTGTGGGTGCTCGCCGTGCCGCGGCTGCTGGGCGAGGGGGCCGCGCTGTCGAGCGGGACGTTCGTGGCGTTCCTGTTGTACGCGACGATGTTCGTCGCGCCGATCGAGGTGATCGGCCAGATGGCGCGGACCATGAACCGGGCCACGAGCTCGGCCCACCGCGTCTTCGAGGTGCTGGACACGGAGCCCGAGGTCCGGGACGCGGCGGAGCCGGTACGCCTCGAGCCGGTGCGCGGGCGCGTCGCGTTCGAGCACGTGACGTTCGCCTACGACGGCGTCCGCCAGGTGCTGCGTGGCGTGAGCTTCGACGTCGCGCCGGGAGAGCTGATCGGGCTGGTGGGACCCTCGGGGGGCGGGAAGACCACGATCGTGAACCTGATCGCCCGGTTCTACGACGAGACCGGCGGTACCATCCGCATCGACGGAGTGGACCTGCGGCTCCTCGAGACGGGCCACTACCGCCGCCAGATCGGGATGGTGCTCCAAGATCCGTACCTGTTCCACGGGACGGTGCTGGAGAACATTCGCTATGGCCTCCCCGAGGCGACGCTCGAGCAGATCGTCGCGGCGGCCAAGGCGGCGAACGCCCACGACTTCATCTGCAAGCTGCAGCATGGCTACGACACCGTGGTGGGCGAGCGGGGACACTCGTTGTCGGGAGGCGAGCGGCAGCGCGTGTCCATCGCCCGCGCGATTCTCCACGACCCGCGCATCCTCATCCTCGACGAGGCGACGAGCAGCGTGGACACGGAGACGGAGCGGGAGATCCAGGACGCGCTCGAGCGGCTGATCGCGGGGCGTACGGTGTTCGCGATCGCCCACCGGCTCTCGACGTTGCGCAAGGCATCGCGGCTGTTCGTGGTCGAGGACGGGCGCCTGATCGAATCCGGCACGCACCGCGACCTGATGGCGAATCCAGGCGGACGGTATCGGCGGCTGCACGAGCTGCAGCTGCAACTGGCCTGAGACCAAAGGAGGAGGCATGGAAGCGACGATCGTCAGGCGGCAGGAGATCGAAGCAGCACAGGTTCAGTCCGAGCTCTCGCTCGAGCGGCGGGCGGACGGGCGGCTGTGGGCGGTTCGGGGGACCACCGAGCGCTCCGTATGGGTGCGCCGCTGCTTTCCGTGGTCCGAGCCCGCGCGGTTCCTGTCGTTGCGCGACCACGACGGGGAGAAGGAGTTCGCCCTGGTGCGCGATCCCGAGGAGCTCGACGCCGAGTCCCGTCGGGTGCTCGAAGGCGCCCTGGTCGAAGCGGGGTTCGTGCTGGAGGTGACCCGCGTGCTCGCGATCGACGAGGAGGTCGAGATCCGCAACTGGCGGGTGGCGACCCGCCAGGGGAGCCGGTCGTTCCAGACCCGGCTCGACGACTGGCCGCGGACGTTGCCGCACGGCGGACTGTTGATCCGCGACGTGGCGGGCGACCTGTACCACTTCGCGGACCCGGCGCGACTCGACCGGCACAGTCGTTCGCTGCTCTGGGCTTTCGTGGACTAGGCTGACGGCTGAGGGCGGACGGCGCTATTGTTGGGCCGACCCGCTTCGGAGCCCATCCGCTGCCGCCTCGCCCTCTCGTCCGCCCAGGAATCACGCTTGCGCTTGGCCTCGTCGCCGGCTGTGGTCGGCCGACGGTACGCTCCGCAGCCCCCGCGCCGGCCGCGCTGACCGACGCCTGCGCGCTCGCTGGCGACTCCGTACCCGTGCCGCCGACGCTCACCGTCGGCGTGTCGGGTGCGGTCGACCCGGCGCACGCACCGGTGCCGACGGACGACGCCGA
>JBOHSO010000088.1:0-2782 GCA_050921685.1 Gemmatimonadales bacterium | reverse complement strand
CGCGGCGACGGCGAACCAGAGGAGCATCCCCGCGTCCACCGCCACCGTTCGCCCCTCGTAGGTCGCCTGCACGTACCGAAACACCGGCTGCGCCAGCGCGAGAATCACCGCCGCCAGCAAGGCGATCGTCGTCATCATGAACACCAACCCGCCGAACGACGTCGGAATCTGCGCCGCGTTCTCCGTCTCGAACTGCGGATAGAGCGCCCCGAAACCGAGCGCCAGCGCGGCGATGGCGAGCGTCAGCGCGCAGATCGCGCTCAGGCTCACGACCATCATGAACGGCGAGGCTTTCAGCAGCACGTTGGTGAGGGCGGTGAGCAGCAGGGCGAGCCCCAGCAGCGGGATGGTGCCCACCCAGTATTTCGACCACAGTAACGTCTTCAAGTCGAGCGGACTCGAGCGCAGCAGCCACATCTGCCGGCCTTCCAGGGACACCGCCGGGAAGATGAAGCGGGCGGCGATCGACGCGAGCACGAAGCCCGAGAGCCCGAGGTTCAAGAAGGAGACGAGGGTGATGGTGAAGAAGGGCACCTGCTCGCCGCGGAACAGCGGCAGCGCCTTGATGTTGAACAGGTATACCACCACCAGGACGGCGAGGAGGATGAGCTGGCTCCACTGCGTGGTGTCGCGGAAAAACAGCTTGACGTCCTTGAGCACGAACTCGCGCTTCGCCACGGAGAGCGGGAACAGCGCGGTGCCCACGGTGCGCCGCCAGAACACGCCGCGCACGAAGCGCTCCGCGCCTTCCTGCGCCTTGGTGAAGCCGGCGGCGTACAGCTCCCGGTGCAGCAGCGCCCCGAGCGTCACGAACCCGGCTGCGGTGGTCCAGAGCAGCAGCAACGGGAGCGGGTCGAGGTTGCCGCGCAGAAACCCCATGATCGCGTTCGCCGCCCACTCGCTTGGCAGAAACGGCGACGTCGGCGTCCGCAGCACGGCGATGAAGTCGAGCAGGTTGCGGAACCCCTCGGGGCGGGCGAGCTGCTCGGGGCGGATCAGGCGAAACAACAGGATGACGCCGCCCGCGGCGCCCAGCGCGATGATGGACAAGAGGTCGCGCGTGCGGCGGGCGGGGAAGACGTTGACGAGCACCAGGGTCACCGCGCTGCCGAGCACCGCCGGCAGGGCGAGCAAGGGAACGAACACCGCGAGCGCGTAGGGAATGAACAGCACGCCTCCGCCGTACACCACGCCGTACGCCGTCAGGATCGGGACGCTCATCAGCGCCACCATCCAGGAGGAGTGCACCAGGGTCTCACCCAGCTTGGCCAGATACAGCCGCAGCCAGTCCACCGGCGCCGACACCAGCAGATCCAGATCCTTGGCGAGAAAGAAACTCGACAACGCGGTGATGACGTTCGAGAGGATGAGAATGGAAACGAAGGACAACAGCACGAGGCCCAGCAACTTTCCGGCGAGCAGCGGTCCCAACTCCTCGATGCCCCGGAAGTAACGCAGCATCCGGAACAACACCCAGAACACACCCATCCAGAAGAACCCGCCCACCACGAGCAGGAGAATCAGCTTGCCCCCGCCGCCCGCGGCGCGCTCCTTGCGCAGCCGCTGCCGCGCCGTGCGCCATTTCGGCTGCAGCACGTGGGCGAGGGAGGGTTGCATCATCGGCCGAGGACCTCGACCAGCTCGCGCACCGCGTGCCCGCCGGTGAGCTTCAGGAACAGCTCCTCGAGGCTCGCGTCCCCGGCGGCGTGCTGGCGACGCAGTTCGGCCATAGTGCCGTGCGCCACGATCTGGCCGTGCTGGATGATGCCGATCCGATCGCACATCGCTTCCGCCACCTCGAGCGTGTGCGTGCTCATCAGCACCGTTCCGCCACGGCCGACGAACTGGCGGAAAATGTCCTTGAGCAGTCGGGCGCCCTTGGGGTCGAGCCCCACCATGGGCTCGTCCACGACGATGCATTCGGGGCGGTGGATCAACGCGCTCGAGATGATGAGCTTTTGACGCATCCCGTGGCTGTACGCTTCGATCAGCTCGTCCTTCCAGCTGGACAGCTCGAACACGTCCAGCAGTTCGCCGATGCGGCGTTCCACCGTCTCGCCATCCTGGCTGTACAACCCCGCCACGAAACGCAGGAATTCCGCTCCCGTGAGCTTGTCGTACACGAACGGACGGTCCGGGATGAAGCCGAGCCGCATTTTCGCCTCGATCGGGTTCGCCTGCACGTCGTCGCCGCCGATGAGCACGCGGCCGTCGGTGGGACGCAGAATCCCGGCGATCATTCGCAGCATCGTCGTCTTGCCGGCGCCGTTGGGCCCGAGGCATCCGTACAGCACGCCGCGCGGGACGTGGAGGGACACGTGGTTCAACGCGACGAAGCTGCCGTAGTGCTTCGTGAGCCCTTCCAGTCGGATCATAGTGCCTCGAGCGTCAGCCGCCCCAACCGGCGGGTCAGGTCCAGCCGCTGGGCGAGCCCGCCGATCGTGAGCCGCAGGTGCGCGGCGTCTGCGGGGAACTGGTCGAACATCGGGTCCACCGCCACCCAGTCGTCCAGGTACACCTCGGCCCACGCGTGATAGTAGAACCGGCCGCCGACGGAGAAGAGTCCCGCCACCGGTCGGGC
Organism: Gemmatimonadales bacterium; assembly: GCA_050921685.1. Taxonomy (GTDB): domain Bacteria; phylum Gemmatimonadota; class Gemmatimonadetes; order Gemmatimonadales; family GWC2-71-9; genus DASTHG01. The sequence goes on along the minus strand of JBOHSO010000088.1, from coordinate 201 downwards.
CGGGAGGCCGAGGGCTCGCGCCAGTGCGACGAACAGCACCGTATGCTCGTTACAGTCGCCGCGACGGCGCGCCAGCACCCCGACGGCACTCGGCGCCCCCCCGGCTGCCTGGTCGCGGACGGTGCCGGCTACCCAACGGGCCAGCCGGTGGGCCACGACGGCCGGGTCCTGCGCGCCACCGGCGATGACGCGCGCCTGTGC
>JBOHSO010000087.1:0-8353 GCA_050921685.1 Gemmatimonadales bacterium | reverse complement strand
GGGCGGTCTCGGGTAAGTCCACCCCGGCGTCGCGCCCGAGACGCGAGTAGGCATACTCGATGCGATTGAACGGGCTGGGACGAGGATCCGGCGCGTCGAGCTCTCCGACTCCGTCGAACTTGATGATCCACTGCTCGTCGCCTGGCCGCGGCTTGGCGAAACCCGAGCGGACCTGGTTGGTGCTCCGGTTCCACAGGATCAGGGCTTTGGGGCGGGCGCCGCCGGCCGAGGCGCCGACCCGCATGATCTCGGGGATCGCGGCGTCCGGCCGCCCCTCGACCACCACCCGCGCCTGCTCCACCAGCGCGGCGATTTCGAGCGACTCGCGCTCGGCGGCCCGCTCGACGCGCATCGGTGGTCGGAACGCCAGGGCGCCCATCGCCCGCTCGCCCACATAGAGCAGCTTTTGCACCGGGCGCAGCGCGTCATCCGGGCGGCCGCGATCGGTGAAGTACTTCGTGATCACGGCATTCCCGAATCGATCGGGCAGCGCATCCGCCAACACCCCGGGGAGGCCGGCGAACGCCTCGAGGCGTTGCAGCTCGGGAAAAGTGAGCGGCCCTTTCCTGGACAGCGGCAACATGAGCGGCGAGATCTCGAGCCCGGTGCGCGCGAAGGCCGGTGCATACTCGAAGCTGATCTGGCCGTCATCGGTCTCGGCGACCGCACCGACGAAGTGATTCCAGATCCAGATTTCGGCCGCGATCGCGATCTCAGCCATCGCGCCGCGGTCGCGCACGCCGCCGGAGTCGCCCTTTGTTACGCACCAGCTGCAAGGGAGAGATCGTCGGCGCGGGAATGAACGCCTCCAGCGCTTCGAGACGCCCGTACACCCGCAGCAGGCACACCAAGGTGCCGAGGCGCGGGTTCCTACCGGCCTCGGTGTTGACGATGGTGTTGCGGTTCAACCCAGCCTGCTTGGCGACTTCAAGGACGGCGAGATTCTGCTGGAGCCGGTAGCTCTTGAGGCGCGATCCCACTTCTCGCAAGATCTCGTCGTCCGTGTTGCTGCTTAATATATTAGGCATAATCACCATTCTAGTGACTCACTACACAGTATAATAGTATCACGGTGATATTGCCAATAATACTATTATATTATGCACTACATCAGCAACGACGCGTTATGCCTATTATTTTATGCACCACCAATACGACAAGGAGGGATGTTGGTCGTCGCCTCGGCCGCCACCCGGCCTGGCGCTCGGGATCGAGCGCGACTACGGAAGCATCGAAGAGGGGAAAGTCGTGGATATCCTCGTTCTCGGGGCGGATCCGTCCGCCGACATCCGCCGAACTCGCGCGATCGTGTTCATCGTCAAAGGAGGCACGGTGCATCGACCGTGAGCGCGGTCTCTTCAGCGGCTGGTGGCGATCACGCTGTCGTAGTCGCGGCTCGGCATGTAGAGGATTTCGATCCGGTCTCCCGCGCGCCAGCGATCGGCGACGACGGGAAGCGTCAGGTCGCTGCCGCGCCGAGTCTGGCCATCCGCCCCGAACTCGTAGCGGACCCGCGTGAGCTTCACTTCGAAGCCTACCTCTTCCTCCCGGAAGTCGACGATCTCGGCCAGAGCCGGCACGCCCTCGGCGAAGAACACGCGGAGGCGACGCTTGCGCGCGCGGGAGAGCCCGATGAAGACCAACGGGAGCACGCCGGCCGTGAGAATCGAGAAGAAGATGACGCTTAGGAGGTCGGTCACGCCCCACCCCTCGTGCGGCGGCGTGGTGGGATCCATCAACTGCCATGGGCTGTACGCCACGTCGCGGAACCGCGCGGCGACGGCCCCCTTCAGCTCGCGCGGCGTCGGACCGAGTGCCGAGAGCGACCGGGCGGCTTCGCGGACCAGCTCGGGCGCGAGCCCCACCTCCGCGCCGAGCGCCTCGACGCTCCCGATGGTCATGGCGCTGCCCGGGGTGGGGTGCGACGCTTCCAGCTCTGTCGCGCGCCGCATGATCTCCTGCACCTCGCCTTCCGAGAAGCGCCGACGGGCTGATGGCGGCGCGCCGCCCTGCAACTCGTGCATCAAGGACGGGGGCGTCGCGCTCCGCTCGTGGGGCCGTGGCGCGAGACCCCGCACCAGCGCCGCCTCGACGCGACTCCCGAGATCAGCCAGCCGCTGGCGGTGGAGCGGCGGCGCGTCGAGGAACCTTCCCACCTCGAGCGCCGCATCGCTCGGCCAGCGGCCGGGTGGGGGGATCTCGCCAACCAGCATTTCATAGATCACCACGGCCAGACTGTAGACGTCCGTGCGGGCGTCGAGCTCGGTGAGCCCCGCGGCCTGCTCGGGGCTCATGTAGCCGGGCGTGCCGAGCGGGAACCCGGTGCGCGTCAGGTGGTCACCGCCCGCGGTGCTGATGGCCTTCGCGATCCCGAAGTCCGCGACGATGGGATGTCCCTGCGAGAATAGGATGTTCTCGGGCTTGATGTCGCGGTGATAGATCCCCATCCGGTGCGCGTAGGCGAGTGCGTCCGCCACGGGGGCCGCGATCGCCAGCGCCTCGTCGACGCCGAGCCGGCGCCCGCCCCCGAGCCGGCGGCGCAGCGATTCACCTTCGAGGAACGGCATCACGTAGAAGAGGAATCCCGACGCGGCGCCCGAATCGTACAGCGCGAGGATGTGCGGGTGCGTGAGGCGCGCGTCGAGCTGGATCTCGTTCAGGAACCGCTCCACGCCTAGCACCGCCGCGAGGGCCGGCCGCAGCACCTTCAGCGCCACCTCGCGGTGGTGTTTGCGGTCGTGGGCCAGGTACACGGTGGCCATTCCGCCCTGGCCGAGCTCGCGCCGCAGCTCGTAGCGGTCGGCCAGGGCCAGGTCGAGCTGGGGATCGACCGGGACATCGCGAGGCATTGGCGTCACGGGGCGGAATATACGGGCCGGCCCCCGAGGAGGACGGGCGCGCGGGGTGGCCCACGCTGACGCCGGGGGAGCGGCGGTCACTATTCCGCGCGCAGGGCCGACATCGGATCCACGCGCGCGGCCCGCAGCGCGGCGCGCACGCATCCCATCACGGCGGTCGCGCTACCCACGGCTGCCAGGAATCGGCGTGCATCCACAGTCCATGGATGATCACCACGGGTGTACGGCGATTCCGGGTGCTGTGTGCGGTCATGCTGGCTTCCTCATGTTTCTTGGTGTGAACCCACCGGTTGGGAATAGCGCTTTCCCGAGCCACACGATCGGGATACGAGCCAAGAAACGACGCCGCCAGGCAGGAAGTTCCTTGCGCGATCGGCCTCTTGCGGTCCTCGCGAGCGAACAGGCGTAGATGGATTGGGTATGCCGGACGCCCTGACGATTTATTTCAATGGTGAGAAGAACGCCGGCCTGCTGCTGACCGGCCTCGGCCTGCTCGGCCTGGCCGCAGCGGCACTTTTCTTCCAACCGCGGTGGGGGCTTCGATCGTTCGCCGTGACACTCGCGGTCTTGGCGCTGATCGAGATCGCGATCGGTGTGGGGCTCTATCTGCGCACCGGTCCTCAAGTCAGCGGCCTGCTCGCGCTGCTCGGATCGGCCGCCACGCGCTTCTTTGCCGACGAGGGCGCGCGCATGGCGCGGGTGCAAAGGAACTTCCTGGTGGTGCAGTACATCGAGGCGGTCGTCATCGTCGTCGCCACCATCACCGCCTTGGCCCTGAGGCACCGGGTCGCGATCGCGGGGATCGCGCTCGGCCTGCTCCTCAACGCCGCGCTGCTCGCTTTCGATCTGGTGGCCGAGCGTCGCGGCGCTGCGTACCTGACCACGATCGAAGCGCAAGCAAAGGAGCCATGATGCCCGTGAGGTTACCTCATGCGGCCCGGGCTCTGAGCGTTACCCGAGCGTCCCAGTCGATGTGGTCGTCGAACAACCAGTCCTGGGACTGTTTGGCGACCACCTTGAGGACGACCGGGAGCATCAGGTCGCGCACCACGCGTCCGATCGGCCCGACGGCCTTGCCGCTCGAGGACCGCGCCCCGAAGGCCACGACGCGCTCGACGCGGGGGCGGCGCAGCTCCTCGAACGCCGCAAACGCCCGCGCGGGTTCCGGCAAATCACGCAGGCATTGCGCGAGCACGACGGCATCTTCGATGGCCATCGACGCGCCCTGGCCCGAGCTGGGCGAGGCGGCGAGCCCCAGCGCCGCGCTCAGGCTGTAGCGCCCGGCCCGCAGGAAGCGAAGGCTCGCCACCGGCATCAAGAACGCCGCCGAGCCCATCATGACGGGGAAAGCCGTCGTGGGGTTCATGCCGAGCAGGCTGATCATGATCATGCTGGGCGCGTAGCATCCGATGCCGATCGTCATCAGCGCACCGAGCACGAACGCGCCGGCGACGCCCAGCTTGACGCCGGTCAGGCCCAGCGCCGTGCCGCCGGCGGGGAACAGCCCGAAGATCGCCATCAGGAACATCGTGGCCGCGACGAGCAGCGCGACACCCATGCCCACCTGAATGCGCCGGCGCGGCAGGCGCGCCACCACGCCGGCTCCCAGCCAGGCCCCCAGGACGGCGGCCGAAATCATCGTGGCGAGCGTCGCGGGGTCCACCTGCACGATCGCGATGAAGATGAGGGCCTGGGCGATGACGGGCAGTGTGTAGCCCACGTTGAGCGTGCCGGGGATCTGCTCGTCAGGCACCACCCGCAGGAGCTTGTAGAGCGCGGTAGTCGGCGCGAACGACCCGATCCCCAAGGTATCGAAAAAGTTGGTGCCGAACCCGATGGCGTGTTCGGCCAGCGATGGCCGGCGGTGCGGCACGCCGCTCGTGCCGGCCTGGCGGATCCAGCGGAAGAGGTAGATCAGGCTCAAGGCGCCCAATGGGATGAACAGCAGTGTCCGAAGGGGCCATCAGTACCTGCGGCAGGGGTTGACTGTGGCACTGCCTATCGGACAAGTCGCAACTGCGGCCGACGTGAACATCCAGACAATCCGCTATTTCGAGCGGCGAAGGCGCCGCGATCCTGGCGGTCGACGGAGGGGCGCACCGACCGGCGCTGCCGACCGGCTACGACTTGAGCACCTTGAGATGGACCGCCCGGGTCTCGGGGGAAGGATCGCTCCCCAGCTCTTCGGAGAGCAGCTTGCGGCACCGCTCGTACACCCAGAGCGCCTCCGCGCGGTTCCCAGCCGCGACGTGCGCCTCCATGAGCAGGCGGTAGGCGGATTCGCGGAACGGCTCGCGCGCGACGGCCTGCTTGGCGGCTTCGACCCCGAGTGAGGGCTCACCGTTCCACACGTAGAAGGCGGCCAGGCACTCGCAGCTGCGCACGAAGATCGTCCCGAGTTTCTCGCGCTTTCCCTCGGCCCAGGGCGAATCCTCACCGGGAAGGAACGGGCGCCGTGCGATCACGTTGGCCACGTTCGCCGGGCCGAAGACCTCCTTCGGCGCGCCCGCGCGCAGTGCGCTCTCGGCCTGGTGGAGCGCGTCGGCCGCGGCCTCGACGTCAATCCACGCGTCGTGCGGGAGCACGAGCTGGTAGCAGCCGAGTGTGCTGGAGATGGAGGCGAACGGCTTCAGCCCGGCGCGTGCAAGCAGTGCGCGAAGCTTGCTCACGATCGCGCTCAGGTCCGCGTCCCAGGCACGCGGAGGCTGCCGGGGCCAGATCGTGTCGGCCAACTCGTCGCGGCTCACCACCTGGTGGCGGTCGAGCGCGAGCCGCGCGAACACCAGGCACCCCTGGCTGCCGGGGAAGTGGTCCCGGTCCACCACGCGGCCCCCGTGCTCCAGGCTCATCCTGCCGGTGAGGTAGATTCGGATCGACAAGATCGGCCCAGGGTTTCGCCAAGAAGTTACCAAAGCTCGGCGTGTATCGTCACCCTCGACAGGAGAGGCGCCTCATGGCCCGGAAGATCGTGAAGTGCGACTGCGGCTTCATCGTCCGCGCGAGCGACGACGACACGCTGGTGCGTGACCTGCAGCAGCACGCGCGCGAGCACCACCGGATCGAGCTGACCCGCGAGCAGGTGCTCGCGATGGCCCAGCCCGACCCGAGCCGCTGAGGTCGCCTCCCGCAAAGGAGGAAGACCATGACGAGCGTGCAGACCCCTGCCTTCGATCCCGTGGCGTACAAGCAGACGACCGAGCGGCAATGGCAGGCCGCGGCCGGCGCCTGGAACGAGTGGACGCCGGTGCTGCGCTCCTGGCTGGGCCCGGCCACCGAGCTGATGCTGGACATGGCGGGCGTCGGCCCGGGCGGTCGCGTGCTGGACGTGGCCGCTGGCGCAGGCGACCAGACGTTGCAGGCGGCGGAACGCGTGGGCCCGCAGGGCTTCGTGCTGGCGACGGACATCGCGTCTCGCATCCTGGAGTACGCGGCCGAAAACGCGCGCGCCGCCGGGTTCTCGAACGTCGAGACCCAGGTGGCGGACGGCGAGAACCTCGACGTCCCCGAGGGGAGCTTCGACGCGGTGATCTCGCGCGTCGGGCTCATCTACTTCCCCGACCAGCAGAAGGCACTTGCCGGGATGAAGCGGGCGCTGCGGCCAGGTGGGCGCCTCGGGTCGATCGTCTACTCCACCGCGGAGCGCAACCGCTTCTTCTCACTGCCGGTCTCGATCATCCGGCGGCGCGCGCAACTGCCGCCGCCCGCTCCCGGCCAGCCCGGGCCGTTCAGCCTGGGGAGCCCGGGCGCGATCGAGGACGCGTACCGCAGGGCCGGCTTCCAGCACATCGAGGTGAAGGTCGTCCCCGCGCCGCTGCGACTGCCGTCAGCGTCAGAATGCGTGCGCTTCGAGAAGGAGTCGTTTGGCGCGCTGCACCAGATGCTCTCGGGTCTGGACGCGGCAGGACGCGAGGCGGCGTGGAACGAAATCGCCGAAGCGATGCGCCAGTTCGAGACCGACGGGCGCTTCGAGGGCCCGTGCGAGCTGGTGGTGGCGTCGGCCCTGAAGTAGCGGTTTCCGCCATCGGCGCAGGTTCCACCTGCCGGGCGCAACTGCATGCTTCCATCTCCCGCTGGCGTCCAGGCCCACGTAGCCGGAGGCGTTGACAGAGGGTGGTGGCACGAAGTCGGGAGGGCCGGCACGACCAACGCCGCGGTCACCAACGCCCCTCTCCGTCGCTCGTCTGACCTTCCTCCAGGAAGCCAGCGCAGACGCCGAACTCCCACAGCTCAGCGTAGATCGCGGTATCGCGGATTAACGCCGCGCTCCCTCCCCGCGTCAGGGCGTCCCAGCACACCCGATCGATCAGCTTCACGGCGCGCACCACGACTGGGCCCAGCGCCGCAGGACGCGTGTTCTCCGCCTCCCGACGCAGCCGCACCACCTCACGCACGACCGCTTCGTCCGTGGCGACCGCTTGCAGCTCAGCCAGGATCAGCGACAGCTCGCCGACCAGATACTGCTGCGTCATTTCCACCACCGCGCGGTTCGTCGCGGGCGTGCGCCCGCTACTCGGCCCGACCGAACGCCTTGATCTCCTCGAGTTCCTGCGGCGAGAGCTCGCGCGGAACCTCGCCGCGGGCCACCTTCTCCGCCTGGACGTGGCGGCGGATGACCTCCACGACCTCGGGGTTCGCCAGGGTAGTCGTGTCTCCGACATCGGTGAAGTTGGAGATGCCGGCGATGACTCGGCGCATGATCTTTCCGGAACGCGTCTTCGGCATGTCCGGGACGATCCACACGTGCTTCGGCCGCGCGATCTTGCCGATCGCAGTCTCGATCGCCTTAGCCACCTTCTGCTCGACCTCCGTGCTGGGGGCGAACCCCGGCTTGACCGCCACGTATATCTCGACCGCCCGCCCTCGCAGCTCGTCCATCACCGGGACCGCGGCAGCCTCGGCGATCTCCTCGACCGTGATGCTCGCCGACTCCAGCTCCTTGGTTCCGAGCCGGTGCCCGGCCACGTTGATCACGTCGTCCACTCGGCCAAGGATGCGGAAGTAGCCGTCGGCGGCCAGGAGCGCGCCATCGCCCGCGAAGTACGGCCAGTCGCGCCAGTCCTTGCTGTGCTTGTCCCGGCAGTACTTCGCATAGTAGATGTGCACGAATCGTTCGGGCTGGCCCCACACCGTCTGGAAGATCCCGGGCCAGGGGTTGCGGATGCAGATGTTGCCGGCCCGGCCGCTCCCGGCCTCGACCACCTTCCCGGTCTCGTCGAGGATCACGGGGTAGATCCCGAGGACCCCCGGGCCACAACTTCCCGGCTTCATTGGCTGCAGGGCGGGGAGGGTGCTGCCCAGGAACCCACCGTTCTCGTTCTGCGACCAGGTGTCGAAGATGACCGCTTTGCCCTTGCCCACGACGTCGTGATACCAGCGCCAGACATCCGGCTCGATCGGCTCGCCGACCGTGGTCATGTGCTTGAAGCGGTAGTTGTACTTCTTCGGCTCGTCCGGGCCGAGCTTTCGCAGCATGCGGATCGTGGTAGGCGCCGTGT
>JBOHSO010000086.1:0-3199 GCA_050921685.1 Gemmatimonadales bacterium | reverse complement strand
CCGACGACGAGCGCGCCATGCGGGCGGGGTTGCGCGATTGGCGCCTGACCGAGCCGCCGCGACAGCGCCGTCGCCTGCGCCCCGCCCCCGTGCACCACCACCAGCCGGATGCCGAGCGATGCGAGCAGCGCGAGCTGGGCCGCGACGCCGTCCAGCGCGTCGGCGTCGCCCAGCACTTCGCCGCCGAGCTTGACCACGAACACCCGGTCGCGATAGGCGCGCACGTAGCGCAGCGCGCCCTTCAGGCCTACGAGTCCTCTGGCCGGCTCAATCGCCGCGGTCATCTCCGCCTCCCATGATCTCGATCAACAACGCCCGCTGGGCGTGGAGGCGGTTCTCCGCCTGGTCCACGACCACCGCGTTGGGTCCGTCGAGTACCGCGTCGTCGATCTCGACGTTGCGGCGCACCGGCAGACAGTGCATCACGATGGCGCGCCCGCCGCGCGTGCGGCGCAGCCGCGGCTCGGTCAGGCGCCAATCGCGCAACCCCGCCCGCATGGCGCGCTCGTCGTCGGGCCGACCGAACGCCTGGAGCGAGCCCCAGCTCTTCACGTAGACCGCGTCGGCCCCGTCCAGGGCGGCGTCCATGTCGTCGCATTGGTGCGTCGTCCTGCCGGACTCCCGGACGATTCGCTGCACCAGCTCCAGGTCTTCCGGATCGAGATCGTAACCGGGGGGGCGCGCGATGACGACCTCCATCCCGAGTCGCGCTGCCGCCAGGGCCGCGCTCGCCGGGACCGCCGTGGGCAGCGCCTTGGGATGCCATGCCCAGGTGAGCACGAACCGTTTGCCGCGCGTTTCTCCCAGCCGCTCGCGCAGCGTCATCGCATCCGCCAGCGCCTGGCAGGGGTGGCGACGGCTCGACTCGAGGTTGATCACCGGCTTCTCGCAGTAGCGGGCGAAGTCCTTCACCACGCGGTCCTCTCGCTCCACCGCCCAGTCGTCGCCCTTGGGGAAGGCGCGGATCGCGAGCGCGTCGGCGTAGCGCCCCAACACGCGCGCGGCTTCGGCCACGTGCTCGACGGCGGCGCCGTCCATCACGACCCCCGGCTCGGTCTCCAGCGCCCAGCTCCCCCGGCCCGGCTCGAGCACCAGCGCATGGCCGCCGTGCAGGAACATCGCCGTCTCCATGCTGCTGCGCGTTCGCAGGCTCGGGTCGAGAAAGATCATCGCCAGGACCCGGCGCTCGAGCCCGCCCCGGACCTCGCCGCGCTTGACGCGCACGGCGCGCGCGAGCACGGCCTCGATCGCGTGGGGATGCCAGTCCTCGAGCGCGAGGAAGTCGCGGCCGCTCATGTGAGCGCCACAGCGGGACTCAGCACGGGTACATCCCGGTGAGCCGCAGCCCGGCGGTCTCTTCCAGGCCGAGGGCGAGGTTCATCGCCTGCACCGCCTGGCCGGCCGCGCCCTTCAATAGGTTGTCGATTGCGACGGTCGTCTGGAGCTCCGTCCCGTCCTCGCTCACCGCCGCGTGGAGCAGCGCGTCGTTGGTGCCGATGGCGTGGGTGAGCTCGGGTGGCTCGGCGCGCATGCGCACGAACGCCCGGCCGGCGTAGGCGGTGCGGTACCAGTCGATCGGTGGGTTAGGGGTTGGGCCACTGTCGAGTCGCGCGTGCAACGTCAGGTAGATGCCGCGCACGAACGGCCCTGCGTGCACGAGTACCCGGGGGGCGGGGCCGTTCCGCCCGGTCCACTGGCGCCACTGCTCCGAGACCTCGGCATTGTGGCGGTGTTCGAGCCCCCCGTACGCGAACACATTGTGGGCGCGCGCCGGGTGGTGTGTGGTGGGTTTGGGATGGGCACCCGCTCCCGAGCTGCCGGTGATGGCGAACAGCGACGGCAAGCCGCTCGCCTTTGCGCAGGCGAGGGGATAGAGCGCGAGCGCCGCCGCCGTGGCGAAGCAGCCGGGCACGGCGATCGCCCGCGCGCCGCGCAACGACTCGCCGGAAATGTCGGCAAGCCCGTAGACGAATCGGGCGCGGTGCTGCGGCGCTGCGTGCGGGCCGTAGTGCCGCTCGTACAGCGCCGCATCCCGGACCCGGAAGTCGGCCGCGAGGTCCACGACCAGCCCGGGATCGGCGGCGAAGATCTCGGCCGCCACGTGGGACGACTCGCCATGCTCGAGGGCGAGAAAGACGACGTCCTTGCCCCGGGCGGCGTCGCCCGGCGCTGCTCCGCGGAATCGCGCGTCACCCAGTGCGGCGAGGGCCGGGTGCACCTCGGCCAGCGGGCGGTTCGCCTGACTACGGCTCACCGCCACGCAGTCGGTGACCGCCGGGTGCTGGCCGAGCAGACGCAGCAGCTCACCGCCCGCATAGCCCCCGGCTCCGAGCACGGTGACTCTCATGCGGGGGCCGGGGCTAGGGTTCGGCCGACGGCGGATGGCCCGGCCGCCAGCGCCGCTCGCACCACGGCCACCAACGCCGCTGCCTCGCGCAGTGCGTTGTGCGCCGGGAGGTCCAGCGCGGTGCGCACGTACTGGCGGCCCACGTCGTTGTCGGTCGCGGGCCCGCTGATCACCGTGATGGCGAGGCCGTATTCTTTGCGGTACAGCTCGGCCGTGCCCCAGCAGCCGACCGGGTCGGGGGCGCACACGACATGCGCCGCGGCCACCGCCATCAGCTCGGGGTCGCGCAGGATGTCCTGCACGCCGTACTCGCCCAGGATGCCGTCGCCCAGCTCGGCGACGATCACGTCGGGTTTCGACTGCGCGAGCCGGTTGAAGATGCCCTTGGCGGTGGCAACGGTGACGCCGGCGTGGGTCGAGGCGATGCCGACGTCGTTGAAGGTGAGCGCGGCGATGGCGCCGGCATCCTGCATCGCGAGTGCGTCGCGCATGAGCGAGACGCCGGTGAGCTTCGCCGCCGCGACCCGTAGCCCCGAGCGGGTAAGGCCGCGTACCAGCTCGGTGGCCGCGACGGTCTTGCCCGCGTTCATGCAGGTGCCCGCGACGTACACCACCGGCACCGGACACTCGAGCCGGTCCGCGGGCGGCACCGCGCCGTCGGCGATCGTCGCGGGCCGGCCGACCCGGTCGCCCAGGTCGGGAAAGGCCAGCACCGCGCCCAGCACTTCGGCACGGAAGGGCGGGCCGATGTCGGGATTGGACGAGGTGCAGCGGCCCAGGATCCCGCCCAGGTTGAGCACGTTGATCAGGTCGCCCGCGGCCAGCGCGGCCGGCACCTCGCCCGCGTAGCCG
>JBOHSO010000085.1:0-1643 GCA_050921685.1 Gemmatimonadales bacterium | reverse complement strand
GGGGTGGAAGCTCGAAGGTCCGGATCGGCATTCCTTCTATAATAACAACGTCCGCCCATCCGCCTATCCGCCCATCCGCCCTCTTGGTAGAATTCTGCTCCATGCCTGAAGAACCCAACGCCATTCTGCCAAGCCGTCTGGCGCGCTGGATCGTGCTCGTGCTGCTCGTCGTCACGGGCGTCGTGCTGTATTTCCGCGACGGCGTCCGCCTGCCGCCGTTCGGCTCCGTCACGCCGGCGGCGGCGACCGACTCCATTCCCTGATCATGCCGGCCGCCGACATCCGCGTCACCCTCCCGGACGGGAGTCCGAAGGTCCTGCCCGCGGGCTCGACCGGTGCCGACTTGGCGCGGGCCATCGGGCCCGGGCTCGCCAAGGCCGCCGTGGCCGTCACGGTGAACGGCGAGGTGCGCGACCTCGCGCGCCCGCTCGAAGACGGCGCCGCGGTGGCGATCCTGACTGACCGCGACCCGTCGGCGCTCGCCGTGCTGCGCCATTCCTCGGCCCATCTCCTCGCCACTGCCGTGCGGCAGTTCTACCCCCGCGCCAAGATCGGCTTCGGGCCGCCGATCGAGGACGGGTTCTATTACGACTTCGAGGTGCCGACGCCGTTCACCCCCGACGACCTCACCGCCATCGAGGCCAGGATGCGGGAGGTGGTGGCGGCGGACTACCCGTTCGTGCGCGAGGAGGTGAGCCGGGAGGAGGCGAAACGCCGCTTTACCGACGACCCACTCAAGCTCGAGCGTATCGAGGACCTCGGGCTGGACGAGGTGATCTCGGTCTACACGGACGGTCCGTTCGTGGACCTGTGCCGGGGGCCGCACGTCGCCAGCACGGGAAAGATCAAGCACTTCAAGCTGCTGCACGCAGCGGGCGCGTACTGGCGCGGCGATGAGCGGCGCCAGATGCTGCAGCGCATCTACGGCACCGCCTGGTTTTCGAAGGAGGACCTCGAGGGGTACGTTCGCCGGCTCGAGGAAGCGCGCAAGCGCGATCATCGCCTGCTCGGCAAGCAGCTCGATCTGTTCTCGATTCAGGAGGACGTGGGGCCGGGCCTGATTTTTTGGCACCCCAAGGGAGCGATGATCAATTTCCAGCTGCGCCGCTTTATCGAGGACGTGATCCTCGAGCGGGGCTACCAGCTGGTCTACACCCCCCACGTGACGCGCGAGCAGCTGTTCCTGCGATCGGGCCACCTCCCGCTATACGGCGAGAACCAGTTTCCGGCGATGGCCGCGGGGGAGGGGGAGGCCGAGGACGTGCGCTACCGGGTGAAGCCGATGAACTGCCCGATGCACATCCTGGTGTACGCCAGCCAGCAGCGCAGCTACCGCGACCTGCCGATCCGCCTCGCCGAAATCGCGAACGTGTACCGCAACGAGCGCTCGGGCACGCTACACGGCATGCTGCGCGTGCGCGGCCTTACGATGGACGACGCGCACATCTTCCTGCGGGAGGACCAGATAGAAGAAGAAGTCTTCCAGCTGCTCGATCTCACCGAGCTGGTGCTCGGCCGGACGTTCGGCGTCGCGTACCGGTACGATTTGGCCACCCGGCCCGACAAGAAGCTCGGCACCGATGCACAGTGGGAGGTGGCGGAGCGCGCCCTCGAGGGGGCGCTCAAGCGGCGCGGCACCAGCT
>JBOHSO010000084.1:0-2204 GCA_050921685.1 Gemmatimonadales bacterium | reverse complement strand
GCCGCGGTCAGGGCGGGCGCCAGCACGCCGCCTTTGCGGTCCAGCGCTGCGATCGCCAGGCGCCACTGCCACCCGACTGCCGGCCGACGGACCAACGCCACCTGCCCGAAATGCTCGCGGTCGTTGTGCGAGAGGAGCGTGCCGCTACCCGTGCGCCGCTCTTCGGGGCGCCACAGCAGGCGGCCGTCGAGCTCCAGCGCGAGCGAGGGCAGGAGCTCGACTCTTCCCCGCGCGCCGACCGCGCTCGTGCGCTCGTGGACCGACAGATCCGCGGTCCCCGGCGGGGCGAAGCGGCGCTCGTTCGTCGCAACCGCCACAACCCCATACGCGGCGAGCCCTACCCGTGGGGACGCGCGCACCTCCCCCAGACCGCCGGCGAACCACACTTGCTCCACGAGCGTGTACGGCGGGTCTCCCGATGCGGGGAACGACACCTGCACCCGGCTCCGGGTGCTGCCTCCGGCCTGAAGCTCCAGTCGCCACGGTCTCACCCAGGTGCGGAGGGCGAGGCGGGCGGCCAGGGGAGGGGACGCGTAGTCGAAGTGCGCGGGCGTTTCCTCGGGTGATACGCCGAGCCCAGTGAAGATCAGGTTGTTGAAGAGGTCGAGAAACGCCACGCGCAGCTCGATCGGTCCGCGCCGCGCGCCGATCTCGAGGTCGGCCGAGGACTTGAAGAAGTGCATACCGATGGTAGTGCGGAGTGTCCACGCCGAGCCGAGTGCGTCGCGCCAGTCCACGCCGACCACCGGGTAATCGCGCTGCTCGGTCAGCGAGTGTTGGCGCACGAACCGCGCGACCAGATCCACCGGCCCCGCGATCGGAACCCGCTCGCGCCAGTCGGCGACGTTCAGGATGAACGGATGGTTGATGCTCGCGCCCGCCACGCGCACGCCCTGATCCGCCTGCGCCCACTGCGCGTCCTCGGCCGGCGTGAACAATCCAGTCCAGATGTCGAGCGCGTACTCGCTGTCCATGAGCGGATTGAAGCGCTGGAACGTCCCGGCGTCCGATAGGCGGCCGAAGTAACTGCCGTCGCGGTCGAGCAAGGCGAGCCATACCGCGTCGGCCCAGGGGACGAGGGCGGCCAGGGGAGGCGGGTCGAGGCGGGTGGTGTCCGTCTGTGCCGCGGCGAGCGGTGGAGCGCAGGCGAGGACGACGGCGCACCATTGGCCCCGAAGGATTCGAACCTTCATTCCCGGATCCAAAGTCCGGTGTCCTGCCGTTGGACGAGGGGCCAGAACATCCACGCGGCCCTAAATCTACGTGCTCCTACGGCGCGGCGGCACTCACGGGCCTCACCCCCTGTCCGGTGGTGAGGTCGTTCCAATTCATGATGGCGTTCCAGACCATCGGGAATTCGTGATGATTCAGGAAGCGATGCAGCGGGTTGAACGTGAACGCGACGACCCGCCCTCGCCCCACCGGGACGTCGAATACCGCCCCCTGCCCGACGATCGCGTCCTGGCCGCGCACCATCCCCGACAGGACGTAGATCCCAGGCCGCGGCGTCGGCGTCGTGTCGCGCGCAGCGGGCGCAGGCGACTCGATGCCGAACATGGGGCCGGGCTTCGCGTCCGCGCGCTCGTCGGGCAGCGCCTCCGTGCCGTATTGCAGCACGATCATCCCGCGGTCCCGCCGCGCCACGCTGTACAGCGGCCCGTTGCCGCGGAGCACATGAGTCGTGTCCGGGTACCCGTAGAGAATCGGATGGTCGCGCCGCCGCGCCTTGACCCGCACCACCGATCCCGGATGAAACAGCGAGCCCGCCGACAGGACGGACAGCTCGCGCGCGATTCCCGTCTCGGCCGCGAGTCGGGTTCCCTGATGCAGCGCGATCAGCACTCCGCCGTCGCGCACGAACCGCTCGAGCTCGGCCATCCCCAGGAAGCCCGGGCCCCCCGTCATGTCCGGAGTGGACGACGGCGTGCCGTGGGAAGGGAAATCCCGCGTCGCGGTGAAGGGGAGCGGGCTCCATTTCGAGTCGACCTCATGGATCAGGTCGTCCGCCGACGCGCCCCCGGTGCTCGGCACCAGGATGACGTCGAAGCGGCGCCGCAGGCTGCCCGCCCGCAGGTCGTCCTTGTGGATCGAGGTGTAGGGAAGGCCGAGCTGCTCGAACGTGAACCGCGCCCAGCCTTCGTCCTGGGTGTTGAGCCAGGTGTGATAAATCGCCACGCGCGGCAGGTCGAGCCGGTGGCGCGGCA
>JBOHSO010000083.1:0-6879 GCA_050921685.1 Gemmatimonadales bacterium | reverse complement strand
GTCTGACAACGACCATAAACTTGCAGTATCGAACTGTCAATCCCTAAACGATCACTTCGCTAAGACGGCGTGGGAAATATCCGATTCAATTCAAGTCACCCTGTTTGGCCTCCACACGACCGGGCGTCAAGGTTTCCGAGAGTTGTTCAGGCACCTGCCATCAAGTCTTTACAGATCAAGGGCGTACGCCTTAATCTTATTGATCAGCGTCGCGCGCGAAATGCCGAGCGCCTGGGCCGCGCGGGTGCGATTGCCACTGTGGAACCTGAGTACGCGCTCGATGTGCTGCCGCTCGACGTCGACCAGTGCAACCGGCGCGGCGAGACGGTCAGCGGCCTCCGCCTCGAGGACCCCGCCCCGCCGCCCCAGGTCGGGAGGCAGGTGCTCCACCCCGATCTGCGCCGCTCCGCGCGCCAGCAGCATCGCGCGCTCCAGCACGATGCGCAGCTCCCGAACGTTGCCCGGCCACGGCGCCGAGAGCAACCGATCGACTGCCTCGGGCGTCAGCCCGGACGGGGATCCAGGAAGCTGAGAGCGCAGCTCCGTCACGAGTCGGCTGAGGAGAGCCAGTCCTCCCGCCTCCCGGGCGCGCAGGCGCTCATTCTCCCGCCGCAGCCGCACGGTTTCCCGCACCCGGCCGACCGCGGCGGCGAGCTGGGGCGGATGCACCGGAGTGGTCAGAACGTATTCCCCGCCGAGTTGCATCGCCCGCACACCGGTCTCCAAATCCGCTAGCCCGGTCACGAGGACGACGGCGGCCCCGCGCGCCACGAGCCGCTCGACGAGATCCAGGCCGGGCGCATCGCCTGACGGCAGGCCCACGACCACCAGATCGGGTCCCTCGCGCTCGTAGGCGGCGAGACCCGCTTCGCCCGTGGAGGCGCGAACGACCTCGGCGCCGATGCGCTCGAGGCAGCCGGCAACCGACTGCAGCAGGTCCGCCTCGTCGGCGATCACCAACACGGCGTCACGCACGGGGCGGCACCCCTCCCGGCACTGTATCCGGGTCCACGAAAACGCGGAGCGCGTGCGGCAGCAGGTTCGCCTCGATCGGTGTCGTGCCGACGAGCTCTCCGTCGAGCTGGGTCGGGATCGATCCCGTCTCCACCTCGATCCGAACCGCGCGCCCGCGCGCGAACCACACCCGGTCGCCCCCAGACGGCCTTGCGCCCCGGTACAACTCCAGAAAGGCGCTCATACTTTGCCACGCTCCGTTGGCCCGGAGCGCCACGACGTCCAACACGCCGTCGTCGGGCCGAATGTCGGGGTGGAGCCGCAGCATGGGGGGCATCAAATCGGCGCAGTTGCACACCAGCACCATCGCCGCGTCGAAACAGTTCTCCGTCCCATCGATCGTGACCCGGTGGCGCACGCTGGTGACCTGGGGCAGGGCCGCCAGCGCCTGACTCACGTAGGCCGCCCGCCGCCAGCGTCGCTTACTGGCGGCGTTGGTCCGCCCCATCAGGGTCGCGTCGAACCCCGCGCCGCAGCAGACCGCGAAGTAGTGCATCCCGTCGGCGCGCTCGACGGCCCCGAGATCGATTGCGAGGGGAACCTGTCGCAGGATCGCACGCGCCGCTCGGATCGGGTTCCGCGGGAGGCGGAGATTTCCTGCGAGGACGTTCCCCGTGCCGCCGGGGAGCAATCCCAGCGGAATGCCGCTCCCCACGATGGCCGCCGCGATCTGCATCGCGGTGCCGTCGCCCCCATAGCAGAGCAGCGCGTCGAACCCCTCGACGCGCCCGCGCTCGGCGAGCCGGCGGGCGTCCCCGGACGCCGCGGTCGCGGCCACTTCGACCGTCCAGCCGGCACCCCGCAACGTCTCCCGCACGGCCGTAACCGCTCGCGCGTCGGTCCGCGCGGCCGCCGGATTGCTGATGAGCAACGCCCGCGGCACTAGTAGCGGCGCTCCCAGAAGAGATCTGCGCCGATTTGGCGTTGCGTGTTGCCGGTCGCCCGGACGGTGCCGGGACTGGTGCATCCGCCGACCGGCTCCACACTCGCTTCGGTCCGCCATTCGGGGCTAATGCGGAACTGGAGGCTCGCGCCCAGCAGGCTGGTCACGGACCCAGGACAGAGGCTCGCCCGTACGATGAAGAAGGTTTTCGCGCCGAGTTGCCACCCCGCGGCGAAGCTCGCCCCCGTCCATGGGCTGCCGGGGTCGCCGGGCCGGATCTCGACGTAATCGAGCGGGATGCCGAGGTCCGAAACGACGGTGCGCTCCAGCTCGCCCGCCGCGATGCTCGCGGCCGTGCTGAGCAGCAGCGCTTTGCGCCCCGCCGCCGCACCGGGATCGCCGCTCGCAATCTCGGCGCTCGGCTGCCCGAACATGAGGTAGGAGATGATGTCGGTTTGCGGCAGCTCGCGCCCCACCGTCGACAGCGTAAGCCGCGGGACGAACAAGGTGCCGCCGATGTGCGCCACGACGATGACGTCTTCCGGTGAGCCGCGGGAATGCACCACGTGCCGCGCCTCGATGTCGAGCCCGGCGTCGAGATCGGGCGTGCCGAAATAGCGCACCGTCCCCTCGGTCACGACGAACTCGCGGGCCACGGGTCCCACCAACAGCCGGTAGGTACCGCGCGGCGCCTGGAGGGTGCCGGTGAGGCGGTAGGTGCGGCTTTCCTTGTTGACGGTGACACGCCCGGTGAGCTGGATGTTCGCCTCGTTGGACCGCAGCCACACGCTGCTGCCCATCGAGAGTTGCAGATTGCGGATCCGCAGGCTGTCCAGAAAGACGTTGTGGAACGTCGGACCCAGGCCTTGTCGCCGGATGACCGCCGCCAGGGACGTGTCGAGGAGGCCAGCGAGCGCGGGGTCCGGAACGTCGAGGTCGATGATGCGCTTCTCCACCAGGTCCGCGAAATACAGCACACCGTTGGTGACCGTGCCCTCCCCGGTGAGCGTGGCCCCGAACACAGGGCCGCGCAGCGCCAGCCGAGCCGTGCCCGTGACGCTCAGGTCCCCGCGGATCTCCAGCGCCTTGAAGTCGTGCGCGTTGATGTCCAGCGCCAGGAGCGGTCGCGTCAACCGCTCCAGCCGCACATGGCCCGAGATGTCGGCGCGACCGTTGTCGCTCTTGAGCCGCAGCGAATCCACATGGACGGTGTCGCCCCCCAGCCGCAGCCGGCCCGCGATGTCCTCCCACCGCACGTTCAACGCGGGAATCGTGATGTCGCCGGAGTCGACCCGGAGCGCGCCATCGAGTCGGGGCGCCTCCCACGTTCCGCGGATGCCGACGTCGGCAGTCACTCGCCCCCGCACGTCGCGCAGCTGCGACGTCAGCCGCTCCAGCACGCCGAGATCCGCGCCGTCGGCGCGCGCGCGAATCGTCAACGTGTCCGGGAGCTGGCGGCGCGGCGCGTTCGTGAGGGCGAGGTCGAGTGGGAGATGGGCCGTGAGGCCGAGGATCTCATGGCCGTCGCGCCGCAGCGTCGCGCCCGCGTGCAGGCGGCGGCCGGCGTAGGCGAAGGTGCCGTCGAGCGAGGGCGCCCCGGCGGAGTCGGGGACGACGGCGAAGCTGCCCTCGTAAACCGGATCGCGCCGCGACCCGCGCAACGTGACATCGGCCGCCACGGCGCCCGACGCGCCGAGAGTATCCCGCTGCAGCAGCGCGTACAGCCCGGACAGTGGGAATCCCGTGACGTGCAGCTGAGCCGACCCGTTCCCGCCCGTCGGGACGGTGCCCTCCGCCTCGAACCGCCCGGGTCCGTTCACCTGCCGGAGCGCGACCCGACTGACCGCTAGCGTCGAATCGTCCAGCCGCACCGCCGCGGGTGCCTCGAGGAACCACACGCCACCGGGGAGGAGCGCAGCGAGCGAATCCACATCGACCAGCCGGGTCCCGGCGCTGTCGGTGACGATCCGCCCCCCCGCGAGGACGGCACTGAGATCCCCGATGCGGGTGCGGGCGAACCAACCCAGCGAATCGGTCCATCCGCGCACCGCCGCGGCCGGCGCCCCGAACCCCAGGGAGCCGTAAGCGAGCGAGTCGGCCCGCGCCTCCAGCCAGGCGTTCGGCGTGGGACCGGGGTCGAAGCCACCACGGACCTGCACCCGCGGCGCGCGCCAGGGCCCGACCGCCAGCCGTTCGATGTCCCCCAGTCCGCCGACGGCCAGAGAATCGAGGGCCCCGGCGACCCGCAGGTGGGCAGTCCCCGCGCCGTCCAGCACCGCCGGCCGCGTCGAGTCACCCCAGCTGCCGGCCAGCCACGCGATGGCCGAATCGAGCGTCGCCAGGCTGTCGCCGTCGATGGCGAGCAGCGTTTCGCCGTGTCCAGGCCGGCGCCAACCCAGCGTACCAGCGCCCGTGGTGATGAGCCCCGGCTGGCGCATCCAGAGCGTGTCCACATGGACCAGCTGGTCCGCAAAGCGGAGTCGGACCGCTCCGCTGTCCAAGATCACCCCGGCGAGCTCTGACCGCGCGAGCCGCAATGACACCTCACCGGTGGGGGCGGTCCCGATCGTATCGAGGACGAGCGAGCCGCTGGCGGTCACGTTGAGGCGTGACGGCGGCCCGCCGGCTATCCACCGGTCGAGGGATACGTCGCTGCCGGCGAGCTCGAGGCGATGCGCGCCGCGACGGTCTGGCAAGAGTACCAGCGCCCCGTTGACGCGCAGGCGCGCGCTGCCGCCCGGCCGGGTCACGTCTATCCGCGTGATCACCGAATCGAGCCGCCCGGTGAGCTGCGCCGTGCCCGTGACCAGACCCCTCAATGGCAGGTCCGGGAAACTCCCCGACAGGCCGTCGAACGAGAGCGTGTCCAGCTGCACATTGACGTCGAGCGCCAGCGTGTCGAGCCAAGCGTCGACGGCGAATCGGCCGCGCATAACGCTCGCCGGCCCTGCCCCGTCCCGCTGGCGCAGCACGCCGTCGAACTGGAGGTTGGTCAGCGGCCCGTTGAGGGTACCCCCGGCTTCGAGCGTGCCGCGCAACGGACTCGGCACGAATTGGGAGAAGGTGCCGAGGTCGATCGTCGCGGGTTCCACCACGAAGCGGTCGAACGTGAGGCCGGCCGGGGCCAGCAGGTCCACCCGACCCAGTCCCCGGACCCGGGAGACCGGCCAGTCCGGCACCAGGGAGTCCCGGAAACTCCAGTCGGCGTCGAGCGCCAGGGCCCCCAGCGGACCGTCGGCACGGACGCGGCCGGTGAGGTGGCCGTAGAACGGCAGGGTATCGAGAAAGAGGCGGGGCAGCGCGAGGTCCAGGTCCTGGGTGGTGACGTCGGTGCCCCGCAGCGCGACCAGCCCCGAATCCGCGGCGATGAGCGCCGTGGCGCGGCCGGTCGCGCGACCGCCGTGGTAGACGAGGTCGAGAGGGTCGAGCCGGACCTCGAGGAGCCGGGCGCCGTGGGAGCGCACCTTCAGCGCGCCGCGCAGCACCGCGCCGTCGGGGAACCGGGCATCGATGAACCGGGCGTCGGCGAGGGTCGCCGAGTCGGCGTCGATGGCGAGGTCGTAGAGCAACGTGTCGCGCGGCCAGGCGAGGCGCCCGCGCAGGGAGAAGCGCGATGCCGGGAGCGCCACCACGGGCAGGTCGGCGTCGAGCGAATCGCCGTCGATGGTGACCCGGCCGCGCGCGTCGCTCAGCTCGACGCGCGGGTCGCTGATCCGCACCGCGAGCGCGCCGAGGTCCACCCGCAGACCACGCTGGCCGGGCGCCGAGATCCGGAACACCTCGAGGTACGCCGTGAGGTGCCGGAAGCGGCGGACGCGGCGCCGCCCGTCGACGCCGAACGCGTCGATCTCGTACAACGAGTCGTCGGGGCTCACCCGGTCCTGGAGCCGCAGTACCAGCTCGCCGTCCGTGATCCGCACGTTGCGCAGCTCCACGAGGGGCTTCGGGCCACGGCGCGGCCCGGACGGCCCGCCCAGCCGAAGCAGCTCCTCGATGTTGAGACGCCCGCTCCGGTGTTGGACGATGTTGACGTAGGGCTGGTCGAGGCGAACAGTCTGCACCGCGATGCGTCCGCTGGCCAGATCGAGCAGATTGTAGCTGAGCTCGGCCCGCGGCAGCCACGCGACGAGCGTCGTGTCCAGGTCGTAGAGCTTGACGTCGGTCAGTACCAGGCTGGTGAGCAGGGTCCCCGACGCTCCCCCGATCTCCACCCGTCCGGCCACGGCGCGCTCGAGCCCCGCGCGGGCCACCCGCGCGACCAGCGCTCGTCCCGCCGACGTCCCGACCAGCGCCGACAACCCGCCGAGGAAGCACGCCAGGATGCCGGCCAGGGTCCAGAGCGCCGCGCCGAGCGAGCGCCGTACCATCAGAACGCCTGGCCGATGGCGAACTGCATGAGCAGTCGGCGGAGCAGCGCGCTGGGGCGGCTTCGCTGATAGGACGGCCGGAACTCGGTCAACTGATCAGCGTTCTGGAATAGCAGCGTCCCCGGCTCGAGGTCATAACCGTTGTAAGCGACATCCACCCGCACCGGCCCGAGGGGGGTCGTCAAGCGCAGCCCGACCCCGGGAGTCACGCGCATCGAGCGGAGGGAATACAGCTCGGTTTGCCGCTCGTACACCTGCCCCACGTCCACAAATGCGGCCAGCCGCAACCGGTCGGGGAAAATCGGCGCCGGCACCCGCAGCTCCGCGTTCGCCAGCAGAATCGAGTTCCCACCGGTCGGGACGGGCCGGACGCCGGGATACACCGTGTCGCCGTTCACGATCCTGTACGAGCAGGTTGAAGGCGAGGTGCAGGAGGTGTCGGTGATCACGTAGACCCGCGGCCCAAGCTCGTTGGCGCGGTAGCCGCGCACTGAATTGGGACCCCCGGCGTAGAAGCGCTGTTCCGGCGGCACGAAGCGCACGCTTTGGCCGGACAACGTGACCCGGGTGGGGAGGAGCGCGCCCCCACGGACCCGCCAGGCGAACACACCGCGA
>JBOHSO010000082.1:0-1905 GCA_050921685.1 Gemmatimonadales bacterium | reverse complement strand
GGACAAGGGAGGGTGCGACAGCAGCACGGGACGCTCTTCCAAATCTTCGACCGCACGCACGAGCGTGTCGGGCGTGTCCCGCGTCCCCGACACCTGGTGGGACACCCCTCGTCCGGGGAACGTCAACGCGAGCCCGGCCAAGAGCGCAGCCCCCCACGCATCATCCATCACAACTCCCTGAACCACAGCCGCTGCGCGGCTTCGGGGTGCGCGTAGACGCCGGGCAGCGCCGTCTCCGGCTGGGGCAACGGTTCGTTCACGCACGCGTCGGTGGCCTGGTCGATCTCGTCCTTGGCGGCCCGATCGATCTCGGCGAGCTCCGCGTCGTCCGCCCAGCCGTTCTCGAGCAGGTACTGCACGTAGCGATCGACGGGATCGTTCTCCCGCGCCCACCGTTCCAGCTCCTCCTTCGGCTGATACGATTGGTCGTCGTGCTCGGCGTGTCCCTTGCGGCGGTAGGTCTTCACCTCCACGAAGTGCACGCCCTTCCCGCGGCGCGCCCGCTCGACCGCGTGCTTCGTGGCCGCATAGACCGCGATCACGTCGTTCCCGTCCACGGTGACCGCATGAATGCCGTACCCCTTCGCCTTCTCGGCGAGATCCTTCACCGCGTACTGTTTTTCTGGTGGGGTGGTATAGGCCCAGTGATTGTACTCGCCGATCACGACCAACGGGCAGCGCTGCACGGCGGCGAAATTCAGCCCCTCATGAAAGGTGCCGGTCGAGGTCGCCCCGTCGCCGACGTAGACCAGACCGACGCGCGGCTCACCGCGCAGCTTGAAGGACAGCGTAATCCCCGCCATCACCGGTACCATGTCGCCCAGGTGGGAAATCTGGCCGAGGTAACCCAGCTCGAGGTCGTTGAAATGCACGTTCAGCTCGCGGCCACGCGTGGGGCCTTCGGACTTCGCCATGTACTGCCGCAGGATCTCGACGGGCTTCGCCCCCATCACGAGCATCGAGCCAAGGTTGCGGATCAGGGGCGAGAGAATGTCGCGGTGGCGACCGCGCTCGAGGGCGTAGGCCGACGCGACCGACTCCCCCTCCTGCCCCAGCGAGCGGAACAACCCGCCGATCACCTTGCTCTGTCGGTACAGCGCGACCAGCCGCTCCTCCAGCGTCCGCGTGAGCTTCAGATACCGGTACAGCTCGAGCAGCTGCGAGCGCTCGAGCCCTGCCGGTATGGCCGGGGCGTCGGACCGGGTTTCGGGTACGGAGTGGGAGGTCATCCGGCTACATTATAGTGGGCGGGAAAGTTGGCCGTGGGCCTGGGGAGAATCAAGCTGCACGGCTCGACGCACGGCCCGTCAAGCGAGGCAGGCATGGCCAGCGCGAAGCTTAGGGTCACCGGCATGACGTGCGGCAATTGCCAGATGAAGGTCGAAAAAGCGTTGAAGGGGGTCGCCGGCGTGTACGTCGCCGTGGTGGACCTGCAGGACGGCGAAGCCGAGGTGGACTTCAACGACGATGCGGTCACCACGCAACAGCTCGTGGCGGCGGTGGAACAGGCGGGGTATCGGGCGAAGCTGGCCGGGTGAGCGCCGTCAGTACGCTCCCCGCAATTCGTGCGTCGGCTCCGCCATCCGGTGTACTTCCGCGAGAAACCGCTTGGCGAGGCGATCGATCTCCGATTCCCCCATCTGATCGGTCTCCACATCGATCGATGTGTAGTGACCGCCTTCGGCGCGGGCCGAGATCGTCACCTTCCCGATCGAGCCGCGATAGCCCAGGCGTCGCGACGCCTCCTCGGACGGGGACAGCCGCGCGCCGAAATAACCTTTCGCGGCTGCGAGCACCTGCTCGGGAGTTGAGCTCGTACGATGAAAGTATCTCACAGGACCCTCCCTCGATCGGTCACCTGGCCCACGCCGGCGCGTAGCGCCGCAGTCGCAGGCTGTTCAGGAC
>JBOHSO010000081.1:0-8728 GCA_050921685.1 Gemmatimonadales bacterium | reverse complement strand
CAGGCGCTTACTGCGGCTGCAATTCGTGGATCACCGTGACCGTTCCACGGAGGCGGCGATGAGCTCCCACATCCGCGCGCGAACCATCGCGCGCGCGCGCGACTCGGCCCAGTTCCACGACCGCCAGTCCTGCGGGGACGGCGCCGCTCCTCGCGTGGCAGCGGCGCCCCAACGGGTCAGCAATCGCTCGGCCACCTCCCCCCGATCGGTGGGGCGGAGGTGCGGCAGCGCCTCGAGCAGAGCGGGCACGGCGTCGGCGCTGAGCGAGCCGGCGACGTAGGCGGCGTCGAACGGAGCTCCGGCCGATGCCCGGGAAACGCCCACCCGGACGATCATCGCGTCGGGGTTCACCAGATGCAGTCCCGCGAACACCGCGAGCGCCTGCACCAGGGCGCCGAAGGCGAATCGCGGGCGGGCCCCGCGCAGCACGGTCCACAGCAGCCAACCAAACACTCCTGCCAGCCACGCCATGAAGGCGGTGGTGTACAGCCGCAGCTCGGTCAACCCGAAGGCCTGGACGTACAACAGCATGCGCTGCAACGCCGAAACGACCAGCACGCCGACGAGCAGCACGAGGACCGCCGCCAGGGCGCGAAACGAGGTTTCCTCCCGCAGCGTTTCGCGACGCGTCGCCCAGTCGGCCACGAGCAGGATCGGCAAGACGAGCGCCGCTGCGGTGACGAGCTCGAAGAAGCCACGCCGCGCGTATTGGGAGAGGGTCAGCCCGGTAGCCTGTTCGACCAGGGAGGCGCCGCC
Source organism: Gemmatimonadales bacterium (assembly GCA_050921685.1). Lineage (GTDB taxonomy): Bacteria > Gemmatimonadota > Gemmatimonadetes > Gemmatimonadales > GWC2-71-9 > DASTHG01. The sequence continues at coordinate 7,972 of JBOHSO010000081.1, read as the reverse complement.
GAACAGCCAGCGCGTCTGGAGGGCCACGAATAGGAGGAACAAGAGATCGAGCGCGCCGAGGACCGTGGCCGTTGTGGCGAACCTGAGACCGGGAGGCGTGGCCCGCTCACCGGCGGCGGCGACCGAGGCGTTGCCGAGGCACGCGCCGCGCAGGTAACCGGCGACGAGCGCGGCGCAGACCCCGGTGAACAGCACGTGAACCCCCGGGCTGCCCAAGTCGACGCGGACCCGCATGACGAGCGACTCGAACGCCGCGTCCGCCGAGACGAAGAGGCCGCCGAACACGAGCAGCAGCGGCACCGACAGCAGGATCCCCGTTCCCACCGCGCCCAGCTGACGCGAGCGTCTCCCGCCCTCGACCTCGTGCCAGGCAATGTCGCCCAACAGCAGGCGCAGCGCGCCGAGCGACGCGTGGCCGCAGGCGGAGCAGGTCGCGATCAGGTAGGCGGACGCGCCGCGCAGCCGCACCGAGGCGCCCTGGACGGCCAGGGCGGTGAGCGCGAGTAACCCGACCAGCACCGCGAGATCGAGCGCTTGGAGGGTGGGTGAGTCGCGGCGCACGAACGCGGCGGCGCACAGCACGACGCTCGTCCCCAGCCAGGGCGCGTCCGCCGAGACGGGTAACTGGAACCGCCGGACGACCCACGTGCCGGCCGCCGCGAGGGCGAGCACGAACAGCACCAGGTTCAGTCCCCACGGGGCGCGCAGCAGCTGATCACCGAGCACGCCCAGCCCGAGGCCCGTCACGGCGAGCGTCAGCCCGAGCCGCGTCCGCGGCGAGAGTGTGGCCCTCATGCGTCCAACCGGAACAGCACCTTCGCGTGCAGGAAGGCGTTCTCGTGCGCGATCATCAGGCGGGTGGGCCAGTCCCCGCTCGCCAGGATGAGGCGGGGGTGGGTGGCGTCCGAGGGGAGGTCGAAGAGGAAATCGGTCGTGTAGCCCTGGCCCGGGATGAGCGTGCTGTCGAGCGGCTGGGGGCTCGCCTCCCAGCGGCGCCCGCGCGCGTCCACCAGCGCCACGTAGCGTCCGTTGGGCCGCAGCGGCATGGTGCGTGCGCGCTGCTTGGAGATCGTCAGCGAATCGAACCGAACGCGCACACTGACCACGTAGAACGTCCCCTGCGCCGTCTTTCCGTTCCATTGCTTGGCCGTTTGCACGCCGGTCACCGCGTAGGCGAGGTGGCAGTCCACTTCGCAAATGTGCTTCTCCTCTCCGACCGCCAGGTCGCGCGCCTTGCTCGTGAGCGAAGCGAGGAGAAACAACACGGCGTAGAGTGCCACCCCCGCGACCTCGAGCCGCAGGAGCCAGCGGGCCCACACGGCTTTCTTCAGGAGCAGCGCGAGCACGAATGCGGCGCCGGAGGCGAAGGTGCCGAGCACGGCGAGGATGAACAGGCCGAAGGAGATCGGGCCAAGGCTGTCGGTGATCATCAGGGCAGCTCCGGGGTCAGCCGGCCGCGGCTTCGGAGAGACCTCCGAAGCGGCGGTCGCGGGCGTGGAACCAGGCGACGGCGGCCGCGAGATCGGCGGCGCCGAAATCGGGCCACATGGTGTCGGTGAAATACAGCTCGGCGTAGGCGCATTCCCACAGCAGGAAATCGGAGAGCCGCTGCTCGCCGCCGGTACGGATCAGCAAGTCGACGTCGGGGAGCAGGTGGCCGGTCTCGATGGCGTAGCGTGCCGAATAGTCCACAGCGATACGCAGGTCGAGCCGCGTTCCGGCGAACGTCGTCGCTTCGGCCTTGGCGATCGCCTCGACGAGCGGTCCCGGCAGGCGGTCGCGGCGCCCGATGATCCGGAGCGCGACGCCGTGCTCGACGCACCGGGGGACCTCGGTGCGCAGGTGCCGCGCGAACAGGCGCATCAGGGTGGCGACCTCCGTGGGAGGGCGCTTCCAATTGTCGGTCGAGAACGCGAACAGCGTCACGGCACCGATGCCGAGCCCGGGTGCGGCTTCGACGGTGCGGCGCACCGCGGTGGCGCCGACCCGGTGTCCGGCGACGCGTTGCAGCCCGCGCCGCTCGGCCCAGCGGCCGTTGCCGTCCAGGATGATCGCGACATGCAGAGCACTTTGCATCATAAAGCTTCACTCCCAAAAAAAATGGCCTCACCCCCTGCCCCCCTCCGGAACGGAGCGGGGGAACGACGGGCGATCACCGTGTGGCGTGAATCAGGGCTTCCATGTGGTCCAGATAGCGCTCCAGCGCCCGCCGGCCCGCGGGGGTCAGCCGGTACTCGGTCTTGGGCACGCGGCCCGCGAACGACTTGGTACAGGCGATGTAGTCGGCCTCCTCGAGCTTGCGCGCGTGCACGCTGAGATTGCCGTCCGACACCTTGAGCAGCGCCTTGAGGTCGTTGAAGCTCGCCCGCTCGACTCCGGCGAGCGCGGAGACGATGCCGAGCCGCACTCGCTCGTGGATCAGCCGGTCGAGTTCCGCCGCCGCCTTGGCCGCGCCGCGGGCGGCTCCGATGCCGCCGCCCCTCGCCGGGGACGCGTGTCGCGCCGCATTCGATCTAGCCACCGTACCTCCGTGCGATCCAGAAACCGAACACAATATGCAGGCCGCCGAACCCGGCAGCGAGCAGCCAGTTGCCGAGGCTGGGGACGAACAGCGCGACGGCTCCGAGCAGCAGGAACCCCAGGCCCATCACCGGGACGACCGGCACCGAAAACGCGCCCCCGGTGACGACGCCCGTGCCGTACAGCAGCAGCCACACGGCCGGGAGCAACGCGCCTTCGCCACCGAGGTACAACGCCACGGTGAGCAGGCCTCCCACCGCCACGGGCGGCAGGAAGCTCAACCCGAACCGGCGACCGGGCCCCGTGAGCAGCGAATCGTTCACCACGCGCGCCTTGCGCACCATCGTCCAGCCACCCAGGGCGAGCGCCACGATCGCCTCGACGAGCCAGGTGACGAGCCAGTTCAAGGACGACGGCTGGCGCGCCGCCACGATCGCGGCGACGAGGGCGGTGGCGCCGACTCCCACCTGGCCCCAGCCGGGCACCGCGGTGAACGACCCGGCCCGCTCCATCGTGGCGCGGATGTAGCGCAGGTTGTCGAGCGCCCGATCGGCGAGCGGCTGCGGCGACGCCATGCGAGAGTCAATCTGGGGGTCGTGGTTCATTTTGTCAAGTACTTTGTATGATAAAGTTGCTGAGAGCGCCGTCCCGGTTCATCGATCCCTCACCCGCCGCACGAGCTTGAGCCCCGACCAGACCGCATCCACCGCGCACACCTTCACATCCACCAGGCCGTGCGCCAGCGCCACCGCCCGCACGCCGTCCTCCGTCAAGTCGGAGGCCACCCCCGAGGTTTTCTTGGGCCAGGACACCCACAGGGCGCCGTCCGTCGTCAGGGCACGCACCAGTGCCGGAAACCTGGCTCGCAGGGTGGCACGCTGCCTCGTGAAACACTGGATGAACGGCAGCGGGCCCCGCAGGGACACGCTGACCTTCACGCCGGGCGGGAGCTTCCCGAGCGTCGCGCGGTAGCCGCGCGGCGCGGCGAGCAACGCGATGCGGATGTGGGGCTTGATCCCGAGTTTCTCTACGAGCGTCCGTGGCGAGTAGCCCGCTGGCATGGTCTGAAAACTGCGCTGTAGTTTAGGTTTCGCCATGCGCGTCTACATCTCCGTCGACATGGAAGGGATCGCCGGCGTCGTCCACGAGGACCAGACCAACCCCACGGACCCCCGCTGTGCCCCGGAGTACGCCCGCTTCCGCAAACTGATGACCGCCGAGGCGAATGCCGCGGTGCAGGGCGCCCTCGACGCAGGCGCCAACCGCGTACTGGTCAACGATAGCCATTGGACCATGCGCAACCTCCTGGCCGAGGAGCTGCACGAGAGCGCGCAGCTCGTGTCGGGGGGGCCGAAACCGCTTTCGATGATGGAGGGGGTCGCCGACGGTCACGATGCGGCGGTGTTCATCGGGTACCACGCGCGCGCCGGGACCGGCCACGCGATCCTCGACCACACCTACGCCGACCGGATCATCGACGTCCGCCTGAACGACGTCCCGGTGGGGGAGCTGGGCCTGAACGCCGCGCTGGCGGGCATGTACGGGGTCCCGGTCACCCTGGTGAGCGGCGACCAGGCGTTGGCCGCCGAAGCGCGCGAGCTGCTCGGGGAGGCGGTGGCGGCGGTGATCGTCAAGGAGGCCGTGAGCCGGCACGCCGCCCGGAGCCTCGCCCCGGCCGTGGCGTGCCGGCTGATCCGCGAGAGCGTCAGCAAGACCCTGAAGCGCCGCCACTCCCCATTCGTTGTGACTCCGCCCGTCACGCTCGAGGTCGCCTTCTCCAAGACGGTGGAGGCGGACCTGGCGGCGCTGTGCCCCGGCGCGGTGCGCACCGGCGGTCGCAGCGTCAGCTACACCCACGAGGATTACCGGGAAGTGTTCCGGGCGTTCCGGGCGATGGAAAACCTGGCAACAGTGTGGTAGCGACGCGCGCTCCTACTGCCTACACGGTGCATTTGGGTCCGGCTTCGGCTTGTCCACCGCAACCCGATGATCCAGGTTGGCGACCGATTTCGCCACGTCATGGATCAGCTGCGCCACCCGGGTCAGGTGCGCGTAGGCGATATACTGGGGCTCGTCGGTGACCTGGTGATAGTCCTGATGGTCCCCGGTCGAAAAGAACACGATCGGGATGCCGTACCTGGCGTACTCGTAGTGGTCGCTGCGGCAGTAGAACTGCTCGGGATGGCCGGCCGCGTCGTACTGATAGTCGAAGGTGAACGGCTGCCGCTGGGTCTTGTTCACGCTCTCGACCAGGTCGCCGAGCTCCGTGGACAGGCGTCGTGAGCCGATCAGCTGGAGATAGCCGGGTCCACCGCCTTTCAGATCTGCCGCCTCCCCGCGTCCCACCATGTCGATGTTCAGCTGAGCCACGATCGAATCGCGCGGAACGGTCGGGTGGTCGGTGAACCACTGGGCGCCGTACAAGCCGAGCTCCTCGGCGCTGTGCCAAATGAAGAGCAGGGACCGCGCAGGCCGCTGCCGCTCGGCCGCGAATTGCTCGGCGATCTCCAGCACCGTCACGGTGCCGGAAGCGTCGTCGTCGGCACCGTTGAAAATCGAATCGGGTCGCGCGGGGCGCAGCCGGCGCAGGCTGTCCACGTTGACGCGAATACCCGCGAACAGCTGCGGCGAGACCGACCTGCCGGGCGGAAGCGAGTCGACGAGGCGCCGCACCGCCGTATTGAAGGCGCGCAGCGAATCGTGGTCGACGGGAAAGTGGCCGAACCCGACGTGGTCGTTGTGCGCGCCGATGGCGACGTAGGTCCCCTTGAGCTTCGCGTCGCTCCCTGGTAGCAGTGCCACCACGTTGCGCGCCGGCGCCGGCACATCGACGAAGGCGACGCGGCCCCGCACGGTGCCGCCCGCCGTGCCCGGGGCGGCGCCGGCGAGGGATCGACCCAGCAGGGCCTGCGCCATCGCGGCGGTCACGTACAGGTAGCTCGGCACCACGGCCGTGTCGCTCTGGGCCGCGCCGCGCATGGTGATCCGCGGCTCGCGCAGGCCGGCCCGGAAGTCCGGCGACATGTGATCCATGCTCGCGATCGCTATCCCGGCGGCGCCGCGGTAGCGGTTGGAGGCCTGGATGCGATTCACTTGCCAGGCCGGCTGGCCGCTCGGGTTCGTGCCCGACCGGACGCCGATCAGCACCAGTTTGCCCGCCGCCGGCTCGGGCGGGATCGCGCTGTCGCCCCACACGCCCGCGTACACCACCGGGACCCCGTCGAGCGAGCGCGTCGGGCGCGCTTGGTCGCGCGGGATGAAATCCGTCCACGCGGTGAACGTCGCCGCGGCGGTGCCGAGCGTCCCCGTCGAGTCGTAGACGACCTGCACGAGCGGCACGTCCTGGAAATAGGTCCCGTTCTCCCCGGCCGGCACGAGCCCCATCTGGCGCGCCTGGTCGGCGATCCAAGCGGTGGCCTTCAGGTTCCACGGCGAGCCGGCCTCGCGCCCCATCATGGAATCGTCGGCATAGGCGTAGAGCCACGACATCAAGTCGGCGGGGGCAATCGCCGGCAGCGTCGGCGCGGCGGCATGCTTCATCGGCAGGGGGTCGGGTGCGGTGGCCGTGGCGGGGGATGGGCCCTGGGCGACGAGGTTCGAGCCGAGCGTGACGAACACCGAGAGCGACACCGAGCGGACGACGATTCTCATGAGGAGCTCCGAGAGTGGTTGGACCGGCAGCGTACGTGCAGAGACTACCATACCACTGACGCAGAGGTTCCCGGTTTCGTTGCAGCGTGGCGTCTCACACCTCGAACAAGACGAGTCCGAACTCCCCGACCGCTCGAAAACCGATCCCCGTATACGCTCGCTTGGCATCCTCGCGCTCGGCGAACAACACCGCGCGCGTCACCCCCGCCTGCCGGGCGTCGAGCAGTGAGCCCGCCACCACCGCCCGCCCGTAGCCGTTCCCGCGATGCTCGGGCGGCGTCCAGACCCCGCCAACCTGAACGGTGTCGGGGAGCGTCGCGTTGAAGGCCGAGAAGGCGACGGGCCGGTCTCCGTCGGTCAGGAGCCAATCGCGTCGCTGCACGTGCATCAACCCGATGTCCTCGCGGCACTCGTCCCGGAGCCCTGGAGAGTCGGCGCGGTGCAGGGCTTCACGGCAGAAGGCGACGCGCCACCGGGTCAGGAGGTCCATCTCGTCGTCGCGCGGATGGCGGCAGGCCCAGCGACCCTGGGCGAGCGGTGAGGGGACGACGAGGTCCGTCAGGTCGAGCGCGAACAGCTCTTCCTGGCCGAGTTTCGGCGCCGGGCGATGCTCGAAGCCCAGCGCGCGGCGGGCGGCGGCGACCTGCGCCCCCGGCCCCGACAGGCCGGTGACCGGCCTCCCCGAGTGCTGGACTACCGCGCGCGCCACCGCGGCGACCTGCACCGGCGCCTGGACGAGCAGCATGCCGTTCCAGCAATGCGCCACGACGGCCACGATGCGGTCGTCCTCGAAGGCGGCGACGTAGTCGGCCTGGAGCGGTTGCCCCGCGTACGCGAGGCCCGCCGCGCGCACGTTCGAGCGCAGGAACATCGAAGCATCGCCATGCTGGCGAAGCAAGGCTTCGAGGGCGCGTTCGTCGCCGGGGCGGAGGGGGCGGATCAGTCCCACCAGAGGTACCCCACCCCCTGAAGGTCGAGGCCGAACGCGGCGTCCCACCGCTGGAGGCGGACGATGATCGAGTCGGGGCTGATGCCGTAGTTCCAGCCATTGGTGCCCATGACTCGCAGCGTGGAATAAGGATCGGTCTCGCGAAGCACCGACAGCTGATCCAGCTGGCCCTCGATTCCGAAGTGATGCTCGGACACAAACACCAGATACCCCGGACCAAGGGCCTGTCGCAGGCGTCGCACCGTGGCGACTGCGGTGCGCGGTGAAAGGTCCACGGTGACCCCGGCCGCCATCATCGGCTCGCCTCCGGAGGTGATTCCCTCGAGCCGGCGCAGGTTGGAGCCGGCCCGCTTGACCAGCAGCAGGAGCGAATCGGGGATGCCGATCGTTTGCCCCAGGGCACGATCTGCCTGCGAAAGCTCTACCGGAGGTTGGGCGCATGCTGCCAGCGTGGCAAGCAGCACCGGCATCAGCGAATGCTGTCTCACTTCACGGGAGGCCGAAGAGGCGGACGACCGCTCTTCGTCCGCGAATCGTCCTGGCATCGTACCAGAATTCCACACTGCGAATCACCCGGTCGCCCGCGCGGAGGTCGATCGCCCGCGTCTCACCGCCGGCGTGGATGGTGTGACGCATTTCCACCTCCTGGTCGCCGCCATTGGCGAAGTGGACCACGACGCGGTGGAAATCGACGCCGGCGCGCTGCACGGTGATCTTGATGCGCTTGAAGTCGCCGCGGGCGGCGGTCACCGGGATGAGGTCGTGATCGACTCGATCCGTCACGGTCCGCTGGCCCAACAGCACCCAACCGGGCCACTGCCCCCCGGCACCGCGCGACGCACAACCCAGGGC
>JBOHSO010000080.1:0-4106 GCA_050921685.1 Gemmatimonadales bacterium | reverse complement strand
GTCGGCGTTCTTCCCCGCCGCCCGGGCCGCGAACCTCGGGGTGATCGTGCGCGAACCGCTCGCCAACGGCTTCCTCGCCGGACGGTACGGGTTGGAGAGCGTTTGGGACAAAGGCGACATTCGCTCCAGGATGCCGCAGCAGCACGTGACCCAGTTGATCGCCCTCGGTCACCGGGTGCGCGATCTCGCCGCCCGGACCGGCTCGAGCGCCGCGCAGCTCGCGCTCAAGTTCGTGCTGGACAATCCGGCCGTCTCGACCGTGATTGTAGGAACGAAAACGGTCGCGCAGGCCGACGAGAACTTCGACGTGGAGACCTGATGCCGAACAAGACCGCCGTCATGGACACCACCCGGGGCGCGATCGAGCTCGAGTTGTTCGCCGACGAGGTGCCCAACACCGTAGCCAATTTCGAAAAGCTCGCCAACAGCGGCTTCTACGACGGCACCAAATTCCATCGCGTCATCGCGAGTTTCATGATCCAAGGCGGCGACCCGTACTCCAAGACCGGCAAGGGGCCCGTCGGCACCGGCGGGCCGGGGTACACCATCAAGTGCGAGACGAAGAGCAACGTCCACAAGCACGTGGCGGGGACCCTTTCGATGGCCCATGCCGGCAAGGACACCGGCGGGAGCCAGTTCTTCATCTGTCATGCACCGCAGCCGCATCTGGACGGCGTGCACACCGTCTTCGGGCAGGTCACCAAGGGGATGGACGCCGTCAACGCGATCAAGCAGAGCGATGAACTGAAGTCCGTGCGAATCCGCTGACGCGCCGTCGGCCGCCAGCTCACCGTCTTCCTTTCTCTCGGAGTACGACGATCATGCGCCGCACGTTGGGGTTTTTCGTGTCCCTTGGCGTCTTGGCCGGTCCCGCGGCGGCGCAGTCCGGCGCCTTCGTGACACGCCTCGGCCGCGACACGCTGGCGGTGGAGCGCTACCGGCGCACCGCCAACCGGATCGAAGGAGAGCTCGTCATCCGCTCGCCGCGGACGCAACATCGGATGTACACGGCCACCCTCGGGTCCGACGGCTCCGTCGAGCGGTTCGAGCTGACAACCCACAACCTCTCGGCCGGCGGCCCGGCCGAGCAAAAGGCCTCGATCGCGTTCCGGGGCGACAGCGCGTTGGTCACGCTGCCCGATGGCCAGATCCAGCGGCGGGCGGCAACCGGTGGCGGTGCCCCGTTCTTGCTCAACGTCTATGGCCTGGTGGAGTACCTGGCCGCCCGCGCCCGCACAGCGGGGGGTGACGAATACCGGACCACCGCCGTCTTCCCGAACGCGAGCGAGCCGCTGGCCACCGTCCTGAAGCGAGTCGGCCGGGACTCGATGACGATCCTGATCGGGCAGATCGGCCCGCTGCGGCTGCGCGTGGACGCGAGCGGCACCCTGCTCGGCGTGACCGGGGTCGGCAGCACGATGCAGGTGACTGTCGAGCGCGTCCCCGCGATCGACATCGCCGCCATGGGCCCAGCGTTCGCCGACCGCCCGCTCGGCGTGCTGTCGCCGACGGATTCGGTGCAGGCGACGGTCGGCGGTGCGACGCTGTCGGTGAAGTACAGTCGGCCCTCCGTGCGCGGCCGCGCCATCTTCGGCGCCGTGGTACCCTGGAACCAGGTGTGGCGCACCGGCGCCAACGCGGCCACGATCTTCACGACCTCCGCCGACCTCGTGATGGGCGGGACGCCGATTCCCGCCGGCAGCTACAGCCTCTGGACGATTCCATCTCCCGCGAGATGGACGCTCATCGTCAACAAGAACACGGGTCAGTGGGGCACGAACTACGACTCCCAGCACGACCTCGCGAAGATCGACATGCGCGTCGCGGCGCTGGATACGCTGGTCGAGCAGTTCACGATCCAGATCGCACCGAGCGGTGAGAGCGCCGGCTCGCTCGCGCTCGCGTGGGAGAAGACGCGGGCGTGGGTAGCGTTTTCCAAGAAATGACACTCGGCCATCACCCCGACGGCTGACTGCCGCCGTGCATTTGGACTTCGCGGTGGTCGCGGACTACGCCTTGGTCGACCAGGCCGGGAAGATCTCCGTGCTGGGGATCTTCCAGCACATCTGGGTGCAACAGTTTCCCGCGATGCATCCGCGTCTGCACCTGGTGCTGCGGCTCAAGGGCAAGCGCACCGAGATCGGCGAGCACGGCGTGCAGATTCGCCTCGCCGACGAGCAGGGCACGGAAGTGCTGGGCGGCAGCGGCAGCGTCACCTTCGCCGAGCCGCCCGCCGGGGTGATGGAGATCGAGGCCGCGGCCATCCTCGCGTTCGACGTGCCATTCCCTCACGCCGGGGTGTACCGCTTCGACATCACGATCGACGGCGAGCGCGCCGCCGCGGTTCCGATCACCGTGAGCCAGATGCCCCAGGGGCCGGATCGACCCGATGGAAAGGCGATGCATTGAGCCGATGGCTGATGGCTGACGACCGACGACTTCTCTTCAGTTCACCTGCTGTTGCAGGCGTCGCAACCCGATGACCGCCGGCGCATACCCCGGCGCCTTCCCCAACGCTCGCCCGAACTCGGCCACGGCCCGCACCGCGTCGCCCTGCTTCTCGTAGATGCGCGCGAGATTCACGTGCGGAAACTGCGGCGCCTCGTAGCGCGGCGCACGAGTCGCCTGAATGAGCCAGGGGACTGCGTCCTCGTCCCGCCCCAGCTCCATCAGATACACACCGATGTCGTTGTAGGGGTTGCCGAGCGTGGAATCCACGGCGATGGCCCGCTTGCATTCGGCGATCGCCTCGTCGTAGCGGCCCGAGAAGGAGTACACCCACCCGAGAAAGGTGTGCGCCTCCGCCGTCGGGTGCTCGGCGATCGACGCCTGGTACAACTGGATCGCCCCGCCGTGGTCGCCCGCCCGCTGGCACTGGTAGGCGCGCTCAAATAGCTTTAGCGCCCGATTCGGATCACCCACACGCGAAGCTTACTCGAAACCACTGCCGCCGTGCCACCGAGCAGCTCCAGCCCCCGCTGGCTGCCCCTCCTCCTGGTCGCCGCCGCATTGGCGCTCGGCTGGAACCTGGGCGGGCATCGCCTGCTCGATCCAGACGAAGGCCGCAACGCCGAAGTAGCCCGCGAGATGGCGGTCACGAACGACTATCTCATCCCCCATCTGAACGGCCTGCCGTACCTCGACAAGCCGGTCGTGTATTTCGCCGCCGCGGCCGCAGCCATGGAAGCACTCGGCGCGACCGAAACCGCGGCCCGGCTGCCGGCCTATCTCGCCACCCTGGGCACGATCGTGCTCGTTGCCTGGTTCGCGCGCCGCCGCTGGGGCCCGGTCGCAGGCTGGGTGGCAGGAATCGCCCTCGCGACGATGCCGCTGGTGCTCGTTTACGCGCGCACGGCGATCTTCGACAGCTCGCTGGCCTTCTTCACCACCGCCGCGATCCTGTGTTTCGCCGAAAAGCGGCCAGCGCTCGCCTGGGCCGCGATCGGCGCCGGCGCACTGACCAAGGGCCCGGTCGCCATCCTCGTTCCGCTGGCCACGCTGGTCCCCTACGCACTGCTCACCGGCCAGAGGCTGCGCGACTATTTCTCGTGGCGCGGAATCGCGGCCTTCGCACTCGTGGCGCTGCCCTGGTTCCTGGCGGTCTCGACGCGCATCCCCGAGTTTCCGCACTACGTGTTCGTGCGCGAGACCTTCGAGCGAGTGACGACGACGAGCTTCCGCCGCACGGCGCCGTTCTGGTACTTCCTGCCGATCCTGCCGGTGGCCGCGTTCCCGTGGATCGTGCCGGTACTCGCCCGGATGGGGGGCGGCCGTGTGCGATGGGCGTGGCAGGCTCGCCGCGTGAACCCCACGGCCCACGACGCGATCCTGCTCGCCTGCTGGGTGCTCGTCCCGCTCGCGTTCTTCACGGTCAACCAGTCCAAACTGCCGCAATACGTGCTCCCGCTGATGCCGGCCTTCGCGCTGGCCGCGGGACGTGCGCTCACCCTGGACGGCATCGCGACGGGTTGGAAGGCCTTCACCGCCGCCGCCGCCGCGCTCTCGGCCGCGCTGCTCTCGATCGCGGCTTGGCTCCCCGGCTCGATTCCCGTGACGTCGGCCATGTCGGCGGCCATTCCGCCCGCCGCCCGCGCGCTGGCGGTGGC
>JBOHSO010000079.1:0-10842 GCA_050921685.1 Gemmatimonadales bacterium | reverse complement strand
GATTAAGCGTGGAAGAGCGCTATCGGGTGACCGATCGGGGGCCGCACGGCTTTTGGCGGCCCGGCGCGCCGCATCGCCGCTGGGGCACCAGCGTGGGCATGTCGATCGCGTTGCGGGGCGGGCGACGTCGGGTTGCGAGCGCCGCGACGGACGTGTCGCGGGCACCGCCGCCGCAGGAGCCTCCCCAGCCGCCACTCATGCTCGTCGGTCGGGCGGCGACCGTCGTCGAGACCGCGCTCAGCGTGTTGGGCAGTCCATATCAATGGGGCGGCACCGCCGCGAACGGGTTCGACTGCTCCGGGTTGATCCAATATGCCTACGGCCGTCATGGCATCCGGTTGCCGCGCACCAGTCGCGATCAAGCGCTGGTGGGGACCGCCGTGACCCCCGACCTCGCCAACCTGCAGCCCGGTGACATTCTCGTGTTCGCCGACCGTTCGGGTGGCACGGTGACGCACGTGGGGATGTACGTCGGGGAGGGGAAGTTCATTCACAGCTCCACTACCGGCGTACGCCTCTCACGGCTCGAGCACACGGATCCCGACGGGGCGTACTGGATTCCGAAGTGGGTGGGGACGCGGCGCATTCTTCAATGAGTCGCACCACGACGCTCCGACCCTCCGTCATCCGAGCGGGAGGAGTCGTAGCACGGAGCGTCGTGCATGGTGGTGTCGTGGCATCGCTGTGCCTCCTGCCGGCGTGCGCTCCCACGACGCGCTACCGGATGCCCGAGTCGGTCCGGAGCTACACCATTCTGGTGTCGTTCTCCGACAGCCTGAGCGAGCAGCTGGCGCGGGCGTTGCGGGATCGCGGCCTGACCGTGCAGCGGCGCGTGCGGGGTGGCGCTGGCCCGACCGCGGCGCTGGTCCATTTCAGGACACGCGAAGCGGGGTTCGGGGCCGAGACCTGGCTCCATGTGCGGTTGGCGGACACCCGGACCGGGGTGATCGTCGCCGCGGCGACGGTTGTGTTGGATTCGCTTCCCACCACCCCGACCGAGCGCGCCGAGCTGCTGTTGGACTCACTCTTTCCCTCCCGTCGCCTGCCGGTCGAACCCTAGGCCCGACAGCAAGTTGGATGGTGCGCCGGCCCCCTTGACAGGACGGCCGGACCCGGAGAAATTGTCGGCGGTTCGTAACTGGCACTCATCGCATGAGAGTGCTATCCGCTATTATTCACAATGACTTACGTGATTCCACTTCAGTGCGGAGGCAGCGCGTTATGGCTACTGCGACGAAGACGAAGCTGAAGGTCTTCCCGCTCGCCGATCGAGTGGCGATCAAGCCGATGGAGGAGACGGAGCAGATGAAGGGGGGGCTCTACATCCCGGACACGGCGAAGGAGAAGCCGATCCAGGGTGAAGTGATCGCAGTCGGGCCCGGCCGGACCGAGAAGGGGGAGCGGGTTCCGATGGAGCTCAAGGTTGGGGATCGGGTGGTGTACGGGAAGTACAGCGGAACGCAGGTCGAGCTCGAGGGAGAAGAGATCATTCTGATCAAGGAATCCGACGTCATCGCCAAGCTCAGCTGAGCGGGGGGACTAGATGGCAGCCAAGTATCTCGTATTCGATGCAGAGGCCCGCTCGCGTCTCAAGCGGGGGGTCGACCAGCTGGCCGAAGCGGTCAAGGTCACGCTCGGTCCCAAAGGTCGCAACGTCGTCATCGACAAGAAATTCGGTAACCCGACCGTCACCAAGGACGGCGTCACGGTCGCGAAGGAAATCGAGCTCGAGGACGAGATCGAGAACATGGGCGCCCAGATGGTGAAGGAAGTGGCGACCAAGACCTCCGATCTCGCCGGAGACGGCACGACCACCGCGACGGTGCTCGCCCAGGCGATCTACCGCGAAGGCCTGAAGTCGGTCACCGCGGGCGCCAACCCGATGTCGCTCAAGCGCGGCATCGACAAGGCGGTCGAAGCGGTCGTGGAGGATCTGAAGAAGATCTCCGTGCCCACCAAGGGCCGGAAGGAGATCGCGCAAGTCGGCACTATCTCCGCCAACGGCGACAAGGAAATCGGCGAGAAGATCGCCGACGCGATGGAGAAGGTGGGCAAGGACGGCGTGATCACGGTGGAGGAGGCCAAGGGCCTCGAGACCACGCTGGAGACGGTGGACGGGATGCAGTTCGATCGCGGCTACCTCTCGCCGTATTTCATCACGGATCCGGAGAAGATGGAGACCGCGCTCGAGGATGCGTACATCCTGGTGCACGACAAGAAGATCTCCGCCATGAAGGACCTGCTCCCGGTGCTCGAGAAGGTGGCGCAGTCGGGCAAGCCGCTGCTCATCATCGCGGAGGACGTGGAAGGCGAGGCGCTGGCGACGCTCGTGGTCAACAAGCTGCGCGGCACGCTCAAGGTGTGCGCCGTGAAGGCCCCGGGGTTCGGCGACCGGCGCAAGGAAATGCTGGCCGACATTGCGACGCTCACCGGGGGCAAGGTGATCTCCGAGGAGCTGGGCTTCAAGCTCGAGAACACCGTGCTCGCCGATCTCGGCCACGTCAAACGCATCCTGGTGGATAAGGACAACACCACCCTCATCGGCGGCAAGGGCAAGTCGGCCGACGTCCAGGGCCGGATCGCCCAGATCAAGGCCGCGATCGAGAAGTCGACCTCGGATTACGACAAAGAGAAGCTGCAGGAGCGGCTCGCCAAGCTCGCCGGCGGCGTGGCCGTCATCAACGTCGGGGCGGCGACCGAGACCGAGATGAAGGAGAAGAAGGCCCGGGTCGAGGACGCGCTGCACGCGACGCGCGCCGCCGTCGAGGAGGGCATCGTGACGGGTGGCGGCGTGGCGCTCCTGTCGTGCCAGAAGGTGCTCGACAAGGTGCGCGGCGCCGACGAGGACGAGAAGACCGGCCTCGACATCGTCAAGCGCTCCCTCGAGGAGCCGATCCGGCTGATCGTCCAGAACGCGGGTGCCGAGGGCGCTATCGTCGTCGGGAAGGTGCGGGAGTCGGCCAAGCCGAATTACGGCTACAACGCCCAGACCGACGAGTACGAGGATCTCGTCCTGGCCGGGGTCATCGACCCGACCAAGGTCACGCGCACCGCGCTGCAAAACGCCGCATCGATCGCGGGGCTGCTGCTCACGACCGAGTGCGTCGTGGTGGAGAAGAAGGAGAAGGAGAAGATGCCCGCGATGCCCGGCGGCGGTGGCATGGGCGGAATGTACTAACCAGGAGCTCAACCATGACGACAGCGAGTCCGATGACCCCGATCACGATCCAGCGCTTCGTCAAGGAGCTGGACAAGCTGAAGCAGGAACTGGACGCGGGACAGCTCAAACCGCAGGACTACGATGGCCGGCTCGCCCGGGTCATCACCGAGTTGCGGGAGCGGGGCCTCGATGCCGACCGGGCCGCCGCAACGGCGGCGCTGGCGGATGCCCTGAGCCGGGGAGTGATCACCGCTCCGGTGGAGGCGCACCTGCAAAGCCGCCTCGGTCTGGTGTAACGGGGTCGGTGCCGTTCACGACCACGATCACGACCTCCACCGTCGCGACCTTCCGCTCGCCCGACTGAACCTCGACCGCGCCGAAGCACATGTTGCGGCGGCGGCGGACCTGCGCGCGCAGGGTGACCGTCCCGTCCTCGGCCAGCACGGGGTTCTCGAATTGCGCGCTGGCTTTGGCCATGCGGGGCCGGCCGCGCAGCCCGACTTCCCAGCCCCACAGCGCCACGAGCTGCCCGGCGGCTTCGATCAGGAAGCTGCCCGGGAAGATGGGATCCCCGGGAAAGTGCTCCGCGAAGACCCAGTGCTCGGGCTTGATGTCCATGGCGGCGACGATCCGGTCCCCGAGGACCTCCAGTACCCGGTCGAGCTGCAGCATCTTGCCGACCGGTAGATAGGTGGCGCCAAGCTCGGCGCGCTCGTAGCGCACAGCAGTCACGTGAGGCTCCTCCCGGTGTACCGCCCAAGCGGCGGGGCCTTGGATCGGTCTCAATCTGGCGATAGTTCCTACTCCCAAAGCTACGTCCAGCCGCGGCGGACGGTTTGCTGCAACCTGGCGCCCTCGAGCCACGTCTAAGAACAGAAGCCGTCCGTACCCCTCTGGAGGAACGCCATGCCCTTGCGTCGTCCACTCGGCGTGCTGGCGCTGCTCGCCGCACCCGCCCTTTCCTCCGTTACGGCACAGTCCCCCGATTCCGCACCCCCGCCGAGCCGCGTCTTCGCGGCCCGCGTGGACGGCCGCGTCCCGGACCTGGACGGAAGGCTGGACGACCCCGCATGGGCAAGCAGCGAGGCTGCCGGCAGCTTCGTGTTGCGCGAGCCGATCGAAGGGGCCCCCGCGCCCGAGCGCACCGAGGTGCGTTTCCTCTATACCCGGGATGCCCTGTACATCGGCGCCCGCATGCACAGCGCCGACCCCGGGGCGATCCGCACCCTGGTCGCGCGGCGCGACCGCGACGTTCCTTCCGAGCAGCTCGTCGTGTCGCTCGACACCCGCGGCGACCGCCACACCGCCTACACCTTCGCGATCACTCCCGGCGGCGTGCGCACCGACTACTACCACCCCTCCGACTTCGAGGACGCGCGCAACTACTCGTTCGATCCCGTGTGGGCGGCTGCCACCGCCGTGGACTCGCTCGGTTGGACCGCCGAGCTTCGGATCCCGTTTACCCAGCTGCGCTTCAACCCTGGTCCCGTACAGGCCTGGGGCTTGAACTTGGTGCGACTCGTCCCCGCCCGCAACGAAGCGGCCTATTGGGTGCTGGTGCGGCGCAACGAGACGGGTTGGGCCTCCCGCATGGGCCGGCTGGAGGGGATCACGGATATCCCGCCCTCGCGCCGGCTCGAGCTGGCGCCCTATGTCGCCGGGAACGCCACGCGCTTCGGCTCCGTGGACGCGGCCGACCCGTTCGCTCGACGCTACGACACCGGTGCCCGCGTCGGCGGTGATCTCAAGATGGGCCTCGGGCCCAACCTCACCCTCGACGCCACCTTGAACCCCGACTTCGGCCAGGTGGAGGCCGACCCCGCCGAGGTGAACCTCACCGCGTTCGAGACGTTCTTCACCGAGCGCCGCCCCTTCTTCATTGAGGGCGCGGACCTGTTCGGCGGGCGCGGCACCTTCTACTCGCGCCGCATCGGCGCCAGCCCGCCCGGCGACGCCGGCGCGGACTACGCGCAGTCCGCCGACAACTCGACCATCCTGGGCGCCGCCAAGCTGACTGGCCGGCTCCCTTCGGGTCTCGCCGTCGGCGTCCTCTCGGCGCTCACGGCCCGCGAGGAAGTCGAGACCTACGACGCCGCCACGGCGTCCTACGGGCGCATCGCCGTCGCCCCGCTCACGGGCTACGGCATCGTCACGGCGCGCCAGGAGCTGGGGCGCGACCGCTCCACCCTCGCCGCCACCGTCACGGCCGTCGAGCGCGACCTGGACGAGGGGTCGCCGCTGGCGAGCCTCCTGGCGCGCCGGGCGTACACGGCCCTGGTGGACGGGCGGCTGCGCTGGGCCGGGGGCCGCTACGACATCAGCGCCTATGCCGGTGTGAGTCACATCGCGGGCGACTCGCTCGCCATTCTGAGCCAGCAGCTTTCGCCGCACCGCTACTTCCAGCGCCCCGACGCCGATTACGTGGAGGTCGAGCCAGGGCGCACCACCATGACCGGCCTCACCGCCGGGATCAACCACAGCAAGCTGGCGGGGAACTGGCTCTGGGACATCGACTACACCCACGAGACGCCCGAGCTGGAGCTCAACGACATCGGCTCACTCGGCGCGGCCGACGACCGGGCGCTCTCGGGCAACCTGCGCTACCGCCGCACCAAGCCCGGCCGCGTGCTCCACAACTGGTCCCTCGGCGCCTTCGGCAACTTCGGCTGGAACTTCGGCGGTGTGCGCAACTATTCCATCACCGGTCTGTTCGGCGGGCTCACGTTCAAGAACTTCTGGACCCTGGATTACGAGGTGGACTACTTCGCCCGCGCCCAGAGCGACGACCAGACCCGCGGCGGGCCGCTGATGCGCACCCCCCGGGACGTGCAGCTCTTCCTCGCGCTCGGGGGGCGGCGCGGCGCGCGCTCCCAATGGCGCGTCACCGCCAACGCCGGCTCGGACGAGCTGGGTGGCTCGCTCGCGGCGGCGAGCGCGACGCTCTCGTTCCGCCCCGGCACACGGTGGGAGATCTCCCTTGCGCCCGAGATCACCCGCCGCATCGCGCCGCGCCAGTACGTCACGACCATGGGCGGCCGCTACATCTTCTCTTTCATCGAGCGCAGCGAGGTGGTCACCCAGGTGCGCTTGAACTACGCCATCACTGCCGATCTCACCCTCGAAGCCTATGTCGAGCCGTTCGCCTCGAGCGGGCGCTACTCGGGCTTCGGCGAGCTGGCCGTCCCGCGCGACTTCGCGCTGCGCACCTACGGTACCGCGGCGGGCACCTCGATCACCCGTAACGGCGACACCACCTACACCGTCACCGACGGCCCCGGCACGGTTTCGTTCGACGTGCCCGACTTCGACGTCCGCTCGTTCCGCTCGAACCTGGTGCTGCGATGGGAGTGGCTGCCCGGCAGCACCCTGTTCCTGGTGTGGCAACAGGACCGCTTCTCGAGCGGCATCCCGCGCCGGAACGTGCGCCCGGACGGGCTGTGGGACGCGTTCCGGGCGCCAGGCGACCAGTTCGCGGCGATCAAGGTGAGCTACTGGATCGGAGTGCGCTGAGGGGGAGGCTCGGTCGAGCGTGGCGACCGGTCCAAAGTCCTCGCTCACCGTGAGCCGGTAGCCGCCGTCACACTCCGCACTTGACCGTCGTCCCGGCCCGCCGCGCTATCGCCGTGGTGGGTCGTTGGTTGACCGGTACCTGACTGCCTGTCCTTATCCTGGAGGCCGCACCGGAAACGGCATTCACGGATGGGGGCGACGGCATGTGGGACAAGCTGATCGACGCGGTCGTCAAGGCGCTCGCCACGGCCATCACGGGCGGCGGGTTGGCGCTGCTGGGCGGCATGGGCCGGTTGTTCGGTCAGCTGGTGCTCTCGGCCTACGCCGGTGCGCTGTCGCTGAGCTTTCTGGACGAGCGGCCGATCACGGGCGCTCTGTATGGGACGTGGGCGCGAGGCATCATGCTCCGCCCGCTCGGGCAAAGCTTCACCATCGCGGCCGGCGGGGTGCTGCTCCTGCTGCTCATGCTGATCGCGCACGTCTTGTTCAAGCCGTCGCTCGCCACCGCCCACGAGCAGCGGGTCCACCCGGGTCTCGCCCGGTTCTATGTCCGGTTCTATTTCCCGCTCACGATCGTCGCGCTGCTGGTCATGATCGCGGTGCTGGCGGTGGTCACCTCTCCGTTCTGGTTGGTCGCCCTGTTCGTTCTCCTGGCCGTCCCGGCGACGGTGTACGCGATCTGCTTTTCGCGAGACCTGGTGCGCGGCGCCTTCTGGGCGCGACTGTGTTACGCGTCCTACCTCTTGTCGTTCGTCGTCGCGCTCCTGCTGCTGCCGCACCGCTACGGCAGGGACCAGTTCGACCTCAGGTTGCGCACCGTCAGCGAAATCGCCGGCGTGCCGACCAACGGCAACGTGTTCGTGTTCGATGAACGGGACACCGTGCTCTGCACCGTGACGCCGGTGGAGGGTGGGCTCAACGTGCGACTGCACAAGCCGACGGACGGGTTCTCTCCCGCCGGCGAGCGCGTCACCTCCCTGCGGCGCTGGGCGCAGCTCTACGCAACTTCCGCCCCCGTCGACACCGGGGGCGTGCGGGACAGCGTGCGGAGCATGATCAACCGGCTGTGAGCGATCGGAGGAGAACGATGCGAGCTCGGGTTGCGTGCTGGATGCTGCTCGGTGGCGTGTGGGCACCATGGGCGCTCGCCCAGGCCGGCCCCGCGTCCCAGAGCGCGCTCATCGAGGAGGGGCACGGGGCAGTGGGCCGGCTGCGAGTCGGCGCGCCCGTCGATATCCTCGGAGCGGGCCTGGCCCCCGTTCCGGGCGCGGCCAACACCTATCGGTCGACCGACGGCCATGTGGTGGTACGGGCCGATGCGGCCGGGAACGTGATCGCGATCCGCGTCGAGGGCGGCGAGCTGTTCACGACGCACCTCGTGCGCCCCGGCGTTTCCACCCTCGCGGATGTCCTCGGCGGGTACGGCCGGCCGGCCTCCACCCGACGCCAAGATGGCGTGCTCGTCCTGGGGTATCCCGGTATCGAATTCTCGTTCCCCTATGCGGGGTCCGGTCCGCTCAGCGACGACGCATTCAAACAGGTGCTCGCGACGCGTGTGAGCGCCATCACGCTGCTGCGGCGCGCCCCATGATGACCGCGGTGAAGCGCGTGCTGGTCGTCGCGCCCGTGGTCTGGGGCTGCGCCTTCAACCACAAGGTCGGCCGGCTGGGTCACAGCTTCGTGGTGGGCGCCCGGACCGAGCTGCGTGACACGGCCACGCGGGCGGTCATCCACCGCGTCCTCGACTCGGCGTTGGTCGATCTCCGTACTTCGTTCCGCTCGGGGCTCTGGCCCACGGTCGACTCCACGCTGCATACCGTCGCGGCGTTCGGGGATTCCACCATCCGCGCGGCGGGCGAGACGCTCGCGACGGCGCTCGAAGGACGCCTGTCGAGCGCGCTCGACAGCCTGGTCCGCACCAACCTCCGCTCCGCTGGGGAGGAGGGACGCGCCCAGCTGACCGCCTTATCCCGCCAGCTTCGCTGGGAGCTCGACTACGAGCTGGGACCCTCGCTCGAGGGCTCCGTCCGGCTGGCGACCCGCACGTTCATGCACGAGCTGTCCGATGGGCTCCGGACGGAGCTCAAGGTGGCGGCCGAGTCCGCGCTCGCGGCCGTGGTGCGGGCCGGGGTCCAGGCCGGCAACAACGAAGTCCAGAGCAGCTCGGTGGGGAAGAAGCTCGCGTGGATCGGGGTGGGGCTCGTGGCCGGCCTCCTCGCCCTGGCGGTCGCCTGGATGGTGCGGGACCGTCGCCGCAATCGCACCGCGCTGGAGCTCGTGCTGGGGGAAATCGCGCGCCACGGTGACGCGCAGCTGGCCGCGGCGATCGAGTCGCGCGCGGCGGAACGCCGCGTGGAACGATACGTCGCGCGTCGCGATCTGCGGGTCCAACGGTGAACGGAGGGATCGAAGCGATGGAACGGGACCGCGAACGCGAAACCGCCGTGCCGCTGCTCGCGGAGGACGAGGAGCGGCGCCGGCTCGAGCGACTCGAGTCCGACCCGCCGGCGCTGGTGGTCGTGGTGAGCGATCTGCACCTGGGGAAGGGCGTGGATGCGATGACCGACCGCTACTTCCGGCGTGAGAATTTCTTTGCGGACGCCGCGTTCCAGCGCTTCGTCTGCCATCACCTGCGACAGGGGAGCGGGACGAAGCTCCTGGTGCTGAACGGCGATATCCTCGACTTTCTCCGGATCGACGACTGGCCGCAGGATGCCGCCAGCCGCGCCGAGTGGACCGAGACCCTGGCTCGTCTCGGCGCTGCGGGAGCCTCGACACTGGTCACCGGCCACGAACGGCGCTTCGGACTGCACACCGACCCGGCGAAGAGCGTGTACAAGCTCAGGATCATCGCGCGTGGGCACCCGGTATTCTTCGCGGGGCTCGCCGAGTGGGTCGTGGCGGGCGGGACCATCCTCTACGTCAAGGGGAATCACGACGTCGAGCAGCATTGGCCGCTCATCCGCCGGGCGTTGCGCGACGAGATCCACCGGGCGGGGGCGCCGGCCGACGCGGTCGCCGAGCAGGTCGTGTTCGCCGACGACGCCACGACCCTGGCCAACCTGCACATCGAGCACGGCCACACCTACGAGACGATCACGCGGGTGGCAGGTCCCGCCGAGCTCGGTCGAGAGGATCGGCGCCTCAGCCTGCCGTTGGGGTCGTTCGTCAATCGCTACATCATCAACCGGATGGAGCGCGTCGAGCCGTTTCTGGACAACATCAAGCCGGTGACGGACGTGTTGCGCGCCATGGTGCGACGTCAGCCGCTGGCCGTGTTCGGCATCATCTGGAACGGCACCTGGTTCCTGTTTCGGGCACTCGCGGGGCGGCGCGTCCGGCACGCGCTGCTCTCTGCGACGATCCTGGCCGCGGCCGCTACCTATCTCGTGCCGCCTGCCGTCCTCGCGGCGGTGCTCCTCTATTTTGCGTCGCCCGCGTTTCACGACTGGGTGACGAGGTCGTCGATCCTCTCCGACCCCGCGGTGCGCGTTGGCGCGAGCGTGGCCGGGACGCTCCTCCCGCTGCTCGTCAGGATCGGGCGCGGCCTGTGGCACGAGCTGCGCCGGCCCAAAGGGTTCGAGGATCACTTCGCCGCCGGCGTCTATGGTCGTCTCGCGGCGCGGGAAATCGGACGTCCTTCGCCCTGGCGCCGGCGCTACGCGGTGCTCGGGCATACACACCAGCAGGATGTGCAGGCCCTGCCGGCGCTTGGGGGCGCGCCGCTCCTCTACCTCAACTCGGGAACCTGGACGCCGCTGTGGCCGAGCGACCGTCCGGACCTGATCGGCCGGGTGTTCCACAGCTTCCTCCGGTTCCAATGGGACAACGGTGAGTACGTCCACGAGACGCTCGTCTGGGACGACGAGATGAACCGCCCGCGGGCGTCGCAGCTGCTTGCGGCATCCTAGGCATCCGCGTGCTCCCCGAACGAAGTCCGGAGTCGGCGGCAGCCCCGCGTGGCGCGACCGGTGGGAAGGACCCGCGTCGGTGGAGGTCGCGCGTCAGCGAGCGAGAGCTCGAAGCTCCCACGCTCGTGACTGTGCTGAAACTCATCTACGAGAGCGCCGCTCGACTCGTCCGCGACCCGATCGGCCGGCTGCTCGGCAGCGCCTTCCTGCTCATCATGTTGTGGGGCGCCCACGGAAGGGTCGAGTTGCTCCGGCTGGTGT
>JBOHSO010000078.1:0-4717 GCA_050921685.1 Gemmatimonadales bacterium | reverse complement strand
GCCGTGTCGCGCACCAGCGTGAGCGACCGCACCGCCAGATCCTGGGCCGCCTCCTGGAATCGCCTGGCGCCGACGATCTCCATGATTCGCTCGAGGGGCACGACGCGCTGTGTGAAGAGACCGAGCCGGCTTTTGATGTCGAGGGCACGGCGCACCGACGCATCGAGCCGCTCGGACGGCACACGGCCGGAGGCGACCGCGGCGGTCATGGCATCGAGCGCGGAATCCGGACTGGCCGGCATGAGCAGGAGGTCGGAGCCCGCGAGGAATGCCCGCACCGTCGCCTCCCCCGCGCCATATTTCGCGACGATCGCGCCCATCGTGAGGGCGTCGGTGACGACGAGTCCGCCGAAGGAGAGGGAGTCGCGCAACAGACCCGTGAGCACGGCCGGGGACAGGGTGGCCGGGTCGTCCGACCCGGTCAGGGCCGGCAACGCGATGTGGGCGCTCATCACCACGTCCGCGCCGGCGTCGATGCCGACCCGAAACGGCACCAGCTCGAGGGTGTCCAATCGGGCATAGTCGGCCAGGATCACCGGGAGGCCGATGTGCGAGTCGATGTGCGTATCGCCGTGACCGGGGAAATGCTTGAGGGTCGCCAGCATCCCATGGTCGTGCAGGCCGCGTACGTACGCCGCGACGAGCCGTGCGACGGCGCCTGCGTCCTCGCCGAAAGAGCGGATGTTGATGACCGGATTCAGCGGGTTGTTGTTGAGGTCCGCGTCGGGAGCGAAATTGATGTGGATCCCCAGGGCCCGGCCTTCGAGGGCGGCGGCGGCGCCGATCGTGTAGGCGTCGTTCGGATCGCCAGTGGCCCCGGCGGCCATGACGTGCGGAAACGCGGTAGCCCCCACGGCGCGCATCCCCGCGCCGTACTCGAGGTCGGCCGAGATCAGGAGCGGAAGCCGCGAGCGGGTCTGCAGGGCGTTCAGCTTCGCCGCGATGTCGAACGGTGAGCCGACCGAAATGATGATGCCCCCGACCTCGAGCGAATCGACCCAGCGGGCCGCCTCGAGGAAGGCCGAGTCATCCAGCGCCGCGTAGGCCCCCGAGAGCCAAGGGATGATGAGCTGGCCGACCTTCTGGCGCACGCTCAATCCGGAAAGGATCTCGTCCACCGACACGGACGGAGCGGGCGGAGCAACGGGGCGTTCCCACTGGGCGGCGGGGCCGCCCGCGGTGGAGCAGGCGGTGATCAGCGGGAGGAGGAGCTTCAGGTGATGCGCGCGCATGGCCTCTGGCTGTTGGGAGTGGTCGCCTGCGCGGTGCCGGCGCCGACGCCGGCACCCGCGCCCGTGCGTCCCGGGATCGAGGTGCTGCTCCATGACTCGATCCAGCTGGTCCGCGGCCGACGCCTCGGCCTGCTGACGAACCACACCGGTGTGGACCGCCGCAATCGTCGAGACGCGGATCGGCTGATCGGTGACGGTTTCCGGCTGACGACCTTGTTCAGCCCCGAACACGGCTTCCGCGGCCTGGAAGACCGGTCCGGACTCCCCGACGCGATCGATTCCGCCAGCGGACTTCCAATCTACAGTCTCTATGGGGGCTCGCGCGCCGTCGCGCGGCGGGCATTGGATTCCGTCGACGTATTGCTCGTCGACCTGCAGGACATCGGCGCCCGGTATTACACCTACCTCGCCACGGCGGTCTCGCTCGTCCGGGAGGCCGCGCGGCGGAGCATCCGGGTGGTGGTGCTCGACCGCCCCAACCCGATCGGCGGCGAGCTGGTGCAGGGGAACGTACGCGACGGGCTGGCGGATCCCGACTCGGCGCTCGTCGGGTTTCTGCCGGTGGCGGCGCGCCACGGCATGACCCTCGGCGAGC
The DNA here is from genome assembly GCA_050921685.1 of Gemmatimonadales bacterium. Taxonomy (GTDB): domain Bacteria; phylum Gemmatimonadota; class Gemmatimonadetes; order Gemmatimonadales; family GWC2-71-9; genus DASTHG01. The sequence goes on along the minus strand of JBOHSO010000078.1, from coordinate 2,890 downwards.
TGGTCCGGCTCGCCGACGCGCTGCTGGAGCTGCACGCCGACGTGACGGTCGTGCCCGCGGCTGGGTGGCGGCGCGGCCTGACGTACGATTCCACCGGCCTCCCGTGGATCAACCCGTCGCCCAACATGCCGAGTCTCGAGAGCGCGTTTCACTACCCGGGGCTATGTCTCGTAGAGGGAACGAACCTGTCGGTGGGACGCGGCACCGGCGAGGCCTATCAGCTGATCGGGGCGCCCTGGCTCGATGCCGCTCGGGTGCTCTACCAACTGCGGCGATCTTCCGGAGCGGCACTCAAAGGTGTGAGCGTCGCGGTCGACTCGTTCACGCCACGCGCGCCGACCGACGGCAAGTACGGCGGTATCCGGCTCGCCGGTCTGCGATTCCGGGTGACCGACCGGCGGCGCTACGATCCCACGCGGCTCGCGGTGGCACTGCTGGCGGCGCTCCTCGCGACGCATGCATCGGAGTTCCAGTTTCGCGCCGAGGCCTTCGACCGACTCGCGGGCGGACCGGAGCTGCGCGCCGCGCTGCGCGCGGGACGCAGCGCGTCGCGCATCTGGCGGAGTTGGGAAGAGCCCCTCGCACGCTTCCGGCGACTGCGCGCCAAGTATTTGCTCTACTGAGAGTTTGACCCCTACCGTCCGTTCCTGGGGCTGTTACTTTCTTGCGGCTATGAACGTCATCCCGCAAGCCGCGAAAGACGGCTTCGTGCGCCTGATGGGGCCAGTGGTCCGCACGCTCATCAAATGGCGCGTTCGTCCCAACACGATCACGACGCTCGGCGCCCTGGTGGTCGCGGGTTCGGCGGTGGCGTTCGGGTTGAGCGCGATCCGGCTGGGCGGGTTGCTGCTGCTGGTCTCCGGCCTGTTCGACATCATCGATGGACAGGTGGCGCGGTTGGGCCGGATGAGCACCACGTTCGGGGCGTTCTACGACAGCACGCTGGATCGGGTGGGCGAATCGGCCCTGTTCGCCGGGGTCGCGCTGCATTTCCTGCGCGGCGGGTTGCCGATGGGCCAGCTGGTCCTGGGGGTTGGGCTCGCAATAGCAGCGCTCGCCTCCTCGCTACTCGTGTCCTACACCCGCGCCCGGGCCGAAGGGCTTGGGCTCGAATGCAAGGTGGGGATCGCCGCCCGGGCCGAGCGGATCCTGATTCTCGGTGCCCCGACGCTGCTCTTCGGGGCGGGTCGTGAGGGGCGGCTGTTGTTGTGGATCATCGCCATCCTGGCGCTGGTCACGACGATTACGGTGATTCAGCGTATCGTGCACGTCGCCCGCCTCGTGAACGCCACGCCCGTGGAGCCGAAGGCGCGGCGGCGGGACACGCTCCCCGGGCACGCCCCGTTGCGGAAAGGCACCTGACGGTGCCGGCACCGGGTGAGGCGCGCCGGGACATCGCTCCTGCGACCGGCAAGCTGGGTGTCCTGCTCGTCGGGCTGGGTGCGGTCTCGACGACGTTCATCGCCGGCGTGGAGAACGTGCGCCGCGGGCGGGGGCAACCGATCGGCTCGCTGTCCCAGATGGCGACGATTCGGCTCGGCAAGCGCACCGACCGACGCGCGCCGCGCATCAAGGAATTCGTTCCCCTCGCCGATCTGAACGACCTCGTGTTCGCCGCCTGGGACCCGATACCGGACGACGCCTATGCGGCGGCCGTCAAGGCCGGCGTGCTGGACGGGGAGCACCTCGAGCCCATCGCCGATTTCCTGAGAGGCATCAAGCCGCTGCCGGCGGTGTTCGACCAGAATTACGTGAAGCGGCTGCAGGGTACCAACGTCAAGCGCGGCAAGACGAAGCGCGAGCTGGCGGAGCAGCTGCGCGAGGACATTCGCACGTTGAAGCGGAGCGCGGGCTGCGACCGGCTGGTGCTGGTCTGGGCGGCGTCGACCGAAGTCTTCATCACGCCCGGACCGGCACACCAGACACTGGCGACGTTCGAGCGGGCGATGGAGCAGAACGACCCGGCGATCGCGCCGTCGATGCTCTACGCCTGGGCGGCGCTGATGGAGAACGTGCCGTTCGCCAACGGCGCGCCGAACCTCACGGTGGACCTGCCGGCGCTGCAGGCCCTGGCTGAAGAGCGGCGCGTGCCGATCGGCGGCAAGGATTTCAAGACCGGCCAGACGATGATGAAGACCGTGCTCGCGCCGGCGTTCAAGGCGCGCATGCTCGGGCTTGCCGGCTGGTACTCGACCAACATTCTCGGCAACCGCGACGGTGAAGTGCTCGACGACCCCGAGTCGTTCAAGACCAAGGAAGAGTCGAAGCTCGGCGTCCTCGAGTACATCCTGCAACCCGAGATGTATCCGGAGCTGTACGGGAACGTGTACCACAAGGTGCGGATCAACTACTATCCGCCCCGCGGGGACAACAAGGAGGGGTGGGACAACATCGACATCTTCGGGTGGCTCGGCTACCCGATGCAGATCAAGGTCGACTTCCTGTGCCGCGATTCGATCCTCGCAGCCCCGATCGTGCTCGACCTCGCGCTGTTCTTCGACCTCGCGCAGCGCGCCGGCTTCTCAGGCATCCAGGAGTGGCTCTCCTTCTACTTCAAGAGCCCACAAACCGCTCCCGGACTGTACCCCGAGCACGATCTCTTCATCCAGCAGACCAAGCTGAAGAACACCCTGCGGTGGCTGATGGGCGAAGAGCAGATCACCCACCTCGGGGTCGAATACTACGAGTACGGGGAGAAATAAGCCTTCCCGCGACCGATCTGGACGGGACAGCGGATGGCCGCCGGGCGCCCGCCGGCCCGCGGTCGTCCTATCAGTCTCCAAGGAGAGGACCAACGATGCGATTGCCGTTGAGCGAGATCGCGCGCCGCGTGGCGCCGGGGCTCTACCCGGAGCACGATCTCTTCATCCAGCAGACCAAGCTCAAGAAC
>JBOHSO010000077.1:0-4379 GCA_050921685.1 Gemmatimonadales bacterium | reverse complement strand
CCGGCGAGTACGGATTCCAGCGCATCGATCGGAAGGTCGCCGGAGCGAATGTACCGATCCAGCAGTCGCTGGTGCGGTTGGGGGCGGCGGTCGGGTTCTAAGCACCAGAGCCGTCAGTGATCAGCCGTCAGCGCTGTCGAAAGCCGAATCTGACCAAGCGCTTCCCGCGTATCGTCCGCGCGTGACCAAGATCACCTACACCTCCACCGACGTGGATCTGGAGGCGTTCCACCGCGAGTTCGATGCCGCCCTCGTGCGCGTGCGCGGAGCCACGGGCCGAGACCAGCCCAACGTCATCGGCGGGGAGGCGGTGACGCCCCCCGGCGCGCCCCTGGTGGATGTGACCCCGATCGATACGAGTATCGTGCTGGCGCGCTTCGCGGCGGCACGGCCGGCCGAGGTGGACCGCGCCGTGGCGGCGGCGCGGGCAGCGCAGCCGGAGTGGGCGCGGACGTCGTGGCGCGACCGGGTGGCCACGCTGCGGCGCGCGGCGGCGTTGATTCGCGAGCGCAAGTTCGATCTCGCGGCGCTGATGAGCATCGAGGTCGGGAAGAACCGGCTCGAGGCGATGGGCGACGCCGAGGAGTCGGCCGACCTGATCGACTATTACTGCCAGCAGCTGGAGGACGCGGGCGGCTTCGTGCGCGAGATGGCAAAGATGACGCCGATCGAGCGCAACGTGGACGTCCTGCGCCCCTACGGCGTGTTCGCCTGCATCGCCCCGTTCAATTTTCCGCTCGCGCTCTCGACCGGGATGTCGGCGGCGGCGCTCGTGGCGGGCAATGCGGTGGTGTTCAAGCCCTCCGAGGACGCGCCGTGGACCGGGCTCCGCCTCTACGAGATCTATCGGGACGCGGGGCTCCCGCCAGGCGTGTTCCACCTCGTCGTCGGCCGGCGCGAGGAGATCGGGGACTACCTGTGGCAGCATCCGGGGGTCGACGGCGTGGTGTTCACGGGCTCGAAAACCGTGGGGCTGCGGATTCACCAGGGACTCTCTACCCGCTGGATCAAGCCGTGCCTCATGGAGCTGGGCGGCAAGAATCCGTGCCTGGTCCCGGAGAGCGCCGACCTGGACGCCGCCGCCGAAGGCGTGATGCGCTCCGCGTTCGGGCTACAGAACCAGAAATGCAGCGCCACCTCGCGGGTGTACGTCCACCGGGCGGTCGCCGGGCCGTTCGTCGAGCGACTGCTCGCGCAGACCCGCGCGATGCGGATCGGGGACCCCACTGAGCGCGACGTCTACTTCGGCCCCGTGATCAATGAGCGCTCCGTCGCCCGCTACGAGGGCGCGGTCGCGCAGGCACAGCGGGAGGGGACGCTGCTCGAGGGTGGGTGCCGGCTCACCGAGGGCGCCCTCGCCCGGGGCCACTACGTGGCCCCGACGATCGCCCGGCTGCCGCTCACGAGCACGCTGTTCAAGGACGAGCTGTTCGTCCCGTTCCTCGCGGTCGGCGAGGTGGGGAGCTTCGAGGAAGCGATCGCCGAGGCGAACCGCGTGGAGTACGGGCTCACCGCCGGCATCTTCACCGGGCAGCAGCAGGAGATCGACCGGTTCTTCGACCAGGTGGAGGCGGGCGTGTGCTATGCCAACAAGCGCACCGGCGCCACCACCGGCGCCTGGCCGGGCGCGCAGCCGTTCTGCGGCTGGAAAGGGTCGGGCTCGACCGGCAAGGGCGGCTGCGGCCCGTACTATGTCGCGCAGTTCATGCGCGAGCAGAGCCGCACGGTGATCGCTTCATGACCGCGCCACGCGACTATCCCCGCATCGTCGTGCCGCCGCCCGGCCCGAAGGCGAAGGCCGTGGTGACCCGGCACGACCAGTGGGCGTCCACCTCCTACCCGAAGGAATATCCGCTCGTCATCGCGGGCGGCGCCCGCGCGATGGTGGAGGACGTGGACGGGAACCGCTACCTCGATTTCATGGCCGGCGTCGCGGTGACGTCGACCGGCTATAACCACCCGAAGGTCGTGGCGGCGGTCCGGGAAGCGGCCGGGAGATTCCTGCACATCTGCGGCGCAGATTTCTATTTCGAGGCGTTCGCCCTCCTGTGCGAACGGCTCGCGACGCTCGCGCCCGGGCCGAGCAAGAAGCGTGTGTTCCTGTCCAACTCGGGGACCGAAGCCGTGGAGGGCGCGATGAAACTCGCCCGCCACGCCACCGGCCGCCCGGCGTTCGTCGCCTTCTCCGGCTCGTTCCACGGGCGGACCTACGGCGCGCTGTCGCTCACGGCCAGCAAGGCCGTCCAGCGCTCGGGGTTCGGCCCGTTTCTTCCCGAGGTGTACCACGTTCCGTACGCGTACCCGTACCGTTGCGAATTCTGCCGTGGCCAGCCGGACTGTACGATGCGCTGCGTGCGCACCATCGAAGAGGACCTGTTCGCGAGACGGCTCGATCCGCGGAACGTCGCCGCGATCGTCGTCGAGCCGGTGCAGGGGGAGGGCGGGTACGTCGTGCCGCCGCCGGGATTCCTGCGCGAGCTGCGGGCGCTGTGCGATCGCCACGGCATGCTGCTGATCTGCGACGAGGTGCAGTCGGGCATCGGGCGCACCGGAAGAATGTTCGCGTGCGAGCACGAAGGGATCGAGCCCGATGTGATCACCGTCGCCAAGGGGCTCGCCTCCGGGTTGCCGATCGGCGCGCTCATCGCCAAGGAGTCGGTCATGAAATGGGGGCCGGGGGCCCACGGCTCGACCTTCGGCGGCAACCCCGTGAGCTGTGCCGCGGCGCTCACGACGCTCGACCTCGTGGAGCGGGAGTTCATGGCGAACGCCCGCACCATGGGGGAACGGTTGCTCGCGGGCGCGCGGCGCCTCGCCGACCGTCACCCGGTCATCGGCCAGGTGCGCGGCCTGGGGCTGATGATCGGGATCGAGTTCGTGAAGGAGAGCGCCACGCGCGAGCCGTTCCCCGAGCTCGTGCCGAGAATCGAGCACCTGGCGTTTTCGAAGGGACTGTTGCTACTGGGCGCGGGGAAGAATTCGCTGCGGCTCGCACCGCCGTTGGTGGTGGACGAATACGACGTCGATACCGCTCTCACCATCATCGATCAGTGTCTGGTCGAGCTGAGCCGATAGCCGAGAGCCGATGGCCGACAGCGCTTCCAAAGTCTTGACGATGCGAGAAGCCGTCTCGCGTCACGTGCGCGACGGCGACACCGTCGTCATCGAAGGCTTCACGCACCTCATCTGCTTCGCCGCCGGGCACGAGATCATCCGCCAGCGGCGCCGCGATCTCACCCTGTGCCGTCTCACGCCGGACCTGATCTACGACCAGATGATCGCCGCGGGCTGCGCCCGGAAGCTCGTGTTCTCCTGGGCCGGCAACCCCGGCGTCGGGTCGTTGCACGCGTTCCGCCGCGCGGCCGAAGGGAAGGGCGCGCCGCTCGAGCTGGAGGAGTATTCCCATTTCGGGATGGTGGCCCGTTTCTCCGCTGGTGCCGCTCGCCTCCCGTTCTGGCCGCTGCGGGACTACGCCGGCACCGATCTCCCCAGCGCTAACCCCCGGATCCGCACCGTCACCTGCCCCTACACCGACGAGCGACTCGCTACCGTGCCGGCTCTGAACCCCGACGTCACGATCGTCCACGCGCAGCGCGCCGACGCCCAGGGCAACACACAGATCTGGGGACTGCTCGGCGTGCAAAAGGAAGCGGCGTTCGCTTCCGAGCGGGTCATCGTCGTGGTGGAAGAGCTCGTGGAGACCGCCGTGATCCGCGCCGATCCCAACCGCACCGTCATCCCCGGCATCGCCGTAGCGGCCGTCGTGCTCGAGCCGTGGGGCGCTCACCCGTCCTACGCGCAGGGGTACTACGATCGCGACAACGACTTCTACGTCGCGTGGGAAGCGATCTCCCGCGACCCGGAGCGGTTGGCCGCCTACCTCGAGGAGTTCGTGTACGGCCTGCCGGACCGTTCGGCATACCTCACGAAACATCCCGGACTTGCCGACCGCCTCCGGGCGCGGCCGCAGGTGTGCGCGGGAGTGAACTACGGCTTCTAACGCGCCTTCCGCGTATACGCCGGACGAGATGATGGCCGCCGTCGCCGCGCGCGAGCTCTCCGACGGCGAGGTGGTGTTCGTCGGGATCGGGCTGCCGAACCTCGCCTGCAACCTGGCCCGTGCCACCCATGCGCCGAATCTGGTGCTCATCTACGAGTCGGGCGCGGTGGGCGCCGTCCCCGAACGCCTCCCGGTTTCGATCGGCGACCCGGCGCTCGTCACCGGCTCGCTGATGGTGTGCGGGATGGCCGACGTGTTCCAGTGTTTTCTCCAGAACGGCCGCATCGAGGTCGGCTTCCTGGGCGGCGCCCAGGTGGATCGGTGGGGCAACATCAACACCACGGTCATCGGCGACTACGCGCGTCCCACGGTCCGCCTC
>JBOHSO010000076.1:0-1978 GCA_050921685.1 Gemmatimonadales bacterium | reverse complement strand
CGGTGGGGAAGTCGGAGGCGGAGAGCGACCCGGCCAACCCCGCGGTGAGTCCGGCGGCGTGCGCCGCGTCCACCCAGTCGCCCACCGTTTCCGGGGCGACCAGGTCGAACAGGCCGCCGCCACCCTTGAGCGCCGTATCGAGCAACACGCCGGCGGCGCCGACGCGGGACGCGATTTCCACGAGCGTTTCGGGGGGCAGGCTTTCCGCCCGCCCGGCGTCGGCGTACGCCACCAACACGACCTTGATCCCGCCCCGCTTCTCCCACGCTCCGCGAGCGGCCGCCGCTGCAAGAGCGAAAGCGCGAGTGGGGACCGCGATCCCGCGAAACCCCACCTTGATGTACGCGACGCCGGCCGCGGCGGCGGAGTCGGCCCGCCGCGCGATCGCCGCTTCATCCACGGCATCACCCAGGGCGGCGCTGACGAGACGATGTGGGTGGACGGTGGTGTGGATCGAACGGAGCACGCGGGGCGTCACCGCCCCGAGCGCACCGCGACGCGGATTCTTCGCATCAATCAAATCGGCGCCGCCCAGCAGCGCGCTGCGCGCTTCGCGCGCGCTCGTGACGCTGACGAGGAGCTGCATCGAGCTGTGTCCCTTGTGGCCCTCGCGAAGTCGCCGGTAGGTTACGGCTTGGAATTCGCCATGTCAAAACGCAGCGCGCTGTCGCTCGAGGACAAGATCGTGCTCGTGACCGGGGCCTCGCGCGGCATCGGGCGCGCCATTGCCTTGGCCGCGGCCTCGGCCGGAGCCGACGTGGTCGCGACCTACCGCACCAGCGAGCGGGAGGCCCAAGAGGTGGCCGCCGCGATCCGCGCGCTGGGCCGTCGGGCGCAGGTGGTCCAGGTCGACTGCGCGGAAGCGAAGGACTTCGAGCGACTCGCCGGCACCGTCCGCGCGACGTTCGGTCGTGTGGACGGGTGGATCAACAATGCCGGCGGCGACATCCTCACCGGAGGTGCGGCGCGTCGCCCCCGGGTCGAGAAGCTCGACCTGCTGCTTGCCGTGGATTTGCGCGGAACGATCCTCGCGTCCTGGACGGCGGTGGAGTTGATGCGCACGCAAGGGCGTGGCGGCACGATCATCAACATGGCGTGGGACCATGTCGCGAACGGGTTGAAAGGCGAGCCCGGCCAGCTGTTCGCCGCCGCCAAGGGCGGTGTGGTCAGCTTCAGCAAGTCGCTGGCGCGTACGGTCGCGCCCGAGATCCGGGTCAACGTCCTCGGCCCGGGCTGGATCGAAACGGCCTACGGCGAAAGGTTGGACGCAGGCGTCAAAGCACGCATCGCGTCCTCCATCCCGCTCGGGCGGTGGGGGACGCCGGACGACGTGGCCCGCGCGGCGGTCTTCCTGGTTTCGGACGCGGCCGCGTATGTCACCGGCCAGATGCTCATGATCAACGGCGGCGCGGTGGTGTAGCGCGCCCGCGCGAGGAGGACTCTCATGGCGAAGACAGACCCGACCTACGACGACGCGCAGATTGCCGAGAAGCTCAAGGACCTGCCGGGCTGGTGGTACGAGGATGGGTGGATCCGCCGCACCTACAAGACCGACGGCTGGCCGACGACGCTGATGCTCGTGAACTGCATCGGCTACCTGGCGGAAGCGGCCTACCACCACCCCGACCTCTCGGTGACCTGGGCCAAGCTCACGGTGAAGCTCAAGACCCACTCGGAGAACGGAATCACGGCGAGGGACATCGAGCTGGCGCGGAAGATCGAGGAGACCGTGCTCTGGCGGCCTGCGGAAGGCTCCGCCCTCGAGGGGACGCCCAACAAGTTCGTGATGAGCGGCAAGGCGGGCGGCTGAAGATCCTGTTCGTCACCGGCAAACTCGCCGCGCCGCTGCTGCGCGACACCCTGGATGGGATGCGGGCCGAGTTCGATCACGAGGTGGACGTCCTGGGCATCAGCGTGGCGGCCCTCATGACCACGGAGTGGGTCGCCCGGTTCCTGGAGGTGCCCCCCGGCGTCGACC
>JBOHSO010000075.1:0-2147 GCA_050921685.1 Gemmatimonadales bacterium | reverse complement strand
CGGTGGGCGACCAGGCGATGATCGGGATGCCCTGGCCGATCGGGCTCTTGCGGAAACGGGCGAGGAAGCGGGCGGCACTGGACTTCCGCATCAACAGGTCGAGCACCACGGCGGCGGGTGGCTCCTCCATGGCTTTGCGCAGCGCCTCACCGGCGTCCGAGACGCAGACCGACCGATAGCCGAGCTCCCGCAGGACCCGCCCGGCCAGCTCGAGGGCTTGGGGATCGTCATCGATGACCAACACCGGTCGCGCGCTCCCCGGCGTGACCGTCGCGCGTCGCAGCACGGCCACCAGCTCCCCCGCCTCGACGGGCTTGCAGAGCAGGTCGTCCACGCGGCAGCTCGCCATGATCCCCTTGTCCGCCAGCACCGTCATGATGATCACCGGCGTCTCGCGGTTCGGGCCCTCCGCCTGGATGGTATGCAGCACATCGCGGCCGTTCATGTCGGGGAGGAGCAGGTCGAGCGTGATGGCGTCGAACATCCGCTCGCGGCACCGGTCGAGTGCCGCGGCGCCGGTCGAAACGGCTTCGACCGCATATCCCGCGGATCGCAGCGTCCGCACGATCCACTCCTGCTCGTGCGGGCTGTCCTCGACGACCAGGATGCACGGCGCACCGGCCGGCGCTGCGACGTCCACCGGCTCTGGTTGCTCCGCGGCCCGTGCGACCCTCGGCAGCACGGCGAAGAACACACTCCCTTCCCCGTGCGTGCTGCGAGCCCCGACCTGTCCCCCCTGGGCCTCGACGATCCGCTTGGTGAGCGCCAGCCCGAGGCCGGTGCCGGCGTACTTCCTGGCGGCGCCAGCGGCGAGCTGTTGGAACTCGACGAACAGCCGATCCATGTCCTCACCGCGAATCCCGATGCCCGAATCCTCCACCTCCAGCCGGAACCCATCGCGATCCTCCGGCTCGGCACGCACCACGACGCGGCCGTCCTCCGGAGTAAACTTGAGCGCGTTGGAGAGGTAGTTGTAGAGCACCTGTTTCAGCTTGACCGGATCGGCCACGATCCCCGTCAGCTCGGTGGCGACGAGCAGGTCCACCCGGATCCGCTTCTCCGCCGCCAGCGAGCGCAAGGTGTCGCTCACCTGACCGATCAGCATGGGGAGGTTCACCGGCACGGGACGAAACTCCATCTTTCCAGCCTCGACCTTGGAGAGATCGAGCACGTCGTTGATCAGCTGCAGCAAGTGCCGGGAGCTCTGCATGATGTCGCCCAGGAACTCCCGCTGGGCGGAGGAGATCGGCCCAACCTTGCCGTCGTACATCATCTCCGTGAACCCGATGATGGCGTTCAGCGGCGTGCGCAGCTCGTGCGACATGTTGGCCAGGAATTCGCTCTTCAGCTGGCTCCCCTGGCGGGCCTCGTGACTCGCGGCCGCCAGCTGCGCGGCGAGCTGCTCCAGACGAGCATGACGCTCCTGCAGCTGCCGATTGGCCTCGGACACCTCCTGGGCGCGCAGGTAAACCTCCGCCTCCGTCTGTTCCAGGCGCGTGCGCAGCTCGTCGGTGAGCTTTTCACGCTCGATGCCGGCCTGCTTGAGCCGGACGAACTCGGTCACATCTTCGACGCGGTGGATGATGTAGGCGAGGTGGCCGACCGCATCGAGCACCGGCGAGTTCATGGGGCTCCAGTATCGTTCCTCGAACCCACCACCCTCCGACTCCGGCCGGCGAATGTCGTATTTTTGCACCGCCATGGTGTCGGGAACGCGCTCGCGCCGTACGCGGTCCAGCGACGCCCGCAAGTTGCGCACGCCCGTAGCCGCCGGATCGTCCGGGTTGTCCGGAAAAATGTCGAACAGCCCGCGGCCGAGGATTGCCTCACGCCGCGTCATCGTGGCCCGGAGGTACGCCTCGCTCACCGCGACGATGGTCAGATCCGGCGTCAACACCAAGTACAACCCGGGCGCCGCTTCGAACAGCGCCCGAAAATCCGGCGTCGGCAACGAGCGAGGCGACTGGGTCATGTGAGGAACCGGTAATCGACCCTGCTGGGGGACCCTTGTAAAGAGGGCTCCGTCAATCCGCACGTGATGGAGATCACATCCAGCCGGTGGCCCATGTTGCGCCCCCTTGCCGTTCCTGCTAACCTCGGCTCCGCTCGCACCCGGCGCGGGCGAGCGCCCGGGCAGTGGACCAACC
>JBOHSO010000074.1:0-9343 GCA_050921685.1 Gemmatimonadales bacterium | reverse complement strand
GAACGACGCTCCATGAATCCCGTCGCGGCCGGTCCGCGAGCCGACCGCGAGCAGCACGTTCCCGACGCCGCGCGCCGCCGCCCGGATGAGATCCTGCTCCCGCAGCAGACCGACGCACATCACATTGACGAGGGGATTGCCGGAGTACCCCGGTCTGAAATCCACCTCGCCGCCCAGGGTCGGCACGCCCACGCAATTGCCATAGTCGCCGATGCCCCGGACGACGCCGGCGAACAGGTAGCGATTCCGGGGGTCGTCGAGCGGGCCGAACCGGAGACTATTGAGCAGGGCGACCGGCCGCGCACCCATCGTGAACACGTCGCGCAGGATGCCCCCGGCTCCGGTGGCCGCGCCCTGGTACGGCTCCACCGCCGACGGGTGGTTGTGCGACTCGATCTTGAACGCCACCGCCCAACCATCGGGCAGACGCAACACGCCGGCGTTCTCCCCGGGTCCCTGGACGACGTGCGGGCCGCCGGTGGGGAAGTTCTTGAGAATCGGCCGCGAATGCTTGTAGGAGCAGTGCTCGCTCCAGAGCGCCGAAAAAACGCCGAGCTCGGCGAAGCTGGGAGTGCGACCGAGCAGTGCCTCGATGCGGACGTACTCGTCCGCGGTCAGGTGATGCTCCCGGACGAGCGCCGTCGTCAGGGGAGGATCGCCCGGGAACGCCGTGACGCCGTCGGTCAAACGTCCGAGGCCTTCGCGCCGCTGACCCCCTTCATCACGGCGCCGAAGACTCGGGAGAACACACCGCGATCCGCGTGCTTCAGGAGCGTCTCGGCCTCGCCGGCGTCGAACCACAACCCGTGGCAGTGCGTGCACTGGTCGATCTGCACGCCGTGCCACTCCCCGGTAATCAGGTCGTAGCCGCACTTCGGGCACTTCATGAAGTGCGACTTCCGCTCGGTCTCGGCGGCGGTCACCTGCATCTTCTCTCGCTGCTGCCGGAGCAGCTCCGCGTCGCGGCGGGCGAAGTACTCGTCCTCGTTCCGGCTCGTCCCGTTGGGCATGGGGCTCCGTGTTGGTTACTGGATGGTGGCTTCGGGGACGCGTCCCGGTGGGGACGACGACTGCCCGCTGTATCCATGGCCCGGCCAGCGGACCACCGCATCGACGACCTGTCCGTCCTGGAAGATCACGATGTCCGTAGTGCCGCAGGTGTACTCGCAGCCATTGGGATAATGCAGGTACATGTAGGGGCCTGCGAGGCGCCTCGCCGCCGGCGGTCCCCACAACGCGATCACGTCTTCCTCACCCATGCCTGGTGCGACGGTGCCGGTGTCCGGGGAGTTGTACGGCTCGTCGCGGATCGGCCGGGCCTCGATCTGAGGCGTCGGCGTGCGAGCCGGCGCAGGCGGCGGTGTCGCGGCCGTGGTCTCCGGCGCAGGCGCGGGGACGGCTTTGGTCGTGTCGGGGGTCGGAGCCGTCTGGGTCGGCGGCGGTCGGTTGCGATTCTTTCGCTTCTCGATCGCTTCCTTGATCTTGTCACAGCCCAGCGTGGTGCCCGCCACCAGCGCGCACACCACCAGCATGCTGCGTCGCATGACCAGCCTCCATGGAGAGGAAGACTCGGGCGCCGTCAGATCCACCGAGTGCCGGCGTCATCCGGCGCTCGGGATGGGGCATGATGCCGACCACGTTGCGCGCGGCGCTACACACACCGGCGATGTCGCGCGTGGAGCCGTTCGGGTTCTCACCCACGTAGCGCCACACCACCCGTCCCTCGGCCTCGAGCTCGGCCGTGGTGCGCTCGTCCGCCACGTACCGCCCGTCACCGTGGGCGATCGGGACGACGAGCTGCTCACCGGGCGCGTACAACTGCGTAAACGGCGTATCGATCGCTTCGACCTGGACGCGTACTGGTCGGGACAGGAATCGCAGCCGCGCGTTGCGCATGAGGGCCCCGGGGAGGAGCCCCGCCTCGCACAGGATCTGGAATCCGTTGCAGATCCCGAGCACCGGACCGCCCGCGCGAGCGTGTGCCGCCACGGCGGCCATGACGGGCGAGAAGCGGGCGATCGCCCCGGAGCGAAGGTAGTCGCCGTAGCTGAACCCGCCGGGAAGGATCACGACCTCCGCCTGGCGCAGGTCGGTATCCCGGTGCCAGACGTAATACGCGTCGGCTCCGGCGGCCCGAGTCGCCTCGAGCGCATCGGCGTCGCAGTTGGAGCCCGGGAACACGACGACCGCGACGCGGCGCATCAGGGAGTGTCCACCAGGAGGTGGTAGTCTTCGGTCACCGGATTGGCGAGCAGCCGGTCACACATCGACCGAACCCGGGCGGCGGCGGCGTCCGGCGTCGGCGCTTCGACGCGCACCACGAGATGCTTGCCCACCCGCACCTCCCCGACCTCGGCAAAGCCGAGGGCGTGCAACGCATGGCTCACCGCCTGGCCCTGCGGGTCGAGCAGCGACGCCCGTGGCATGACCCGGATCTCCACCTGAAACGCGGCCATCAGCCATGGCCCCGGGGGGAGATGCCGCGCGAACGAGGGCCGAATGCGTCGTCCACCCGCTCGGCGTCCGCGTCGGTGAGGACGATCGGCCCGGCGATGTCCGTCTCGCCGGAGCTGTCGCCGTTCTCGAAGAACCCGAGGATCGCAGCACGGGCCACGCCGTACGTCATGTAGGCGATCCCCAAGGGGAAGAGGAAGACGTCGTGCTGCCAGATGCCGAAGAATACGATAAGCAGGAGGACCAGCAGCCCCAAGATCCCTTTCAGACTCCGCAAACCCGCGCGCGGCAGCGTGGCGTACCGGACGTTGCTCACCATCAGGATCGTGCAGGCGATCAGCAAGAAGTTGAGCAGCAGCGGCCAGGGAAGCCCGCGGAGCTGCGCGAACAAGTCGGTCTGTGTAAACGGGTAGTACGTGGCGAGCGTCATGCCGGCCGCGGGCGACGGCAGGCCGACGAAGTAGTCCTTGGCACGTCCGGCCTGCGTGATATTGAACCGCGCCAGGCGGATCGCCGCTCCCATGACGTAGAAATAGCAGAAGATCCACGCCGCCGAGCCGGCCATGGCGAAGTGCAGCTCGTACATCAGATAGGCCGGGGCCACACCGAAGCTCACCACATCCACCAGGCTATCGAGCTCGGCCCCGAAGCGGGTTCCGGTGTTCGAGAGTCGCGCGATGCGCCCGTCGAGCGTGTCGAGGATTCCCGCGAAGACCAGGAACCAGCTCGCACGGTACAGCTCGCCGCGTGCGGCGAGGGTCATCGACCAGATGCCGAAGAACAAGTTGAACAGCGTGAACAGGCTCGGGACGATGATCACCACCCGCCGCACGCCGGTGCGCTGCCGCAGCGGCGTGCTCATCGCGCGTACTCCGCCAGCACCGTCGCCCCCGCCGCGACCCGGTCACCCACGCGGACGGTGACCGTGGGGCGCGCGCTCGCCGGGAGGTACACATCCACGCGCGAGCCGAAGCGGATGATGCCGAGCCGGGCCCCCTGGGTCACCTGGTCGCCGACGCGCGCATCGGTCACGATGCGGCGCGCGATGAGGCCCGCGATCTGGCGTACCAGCAGGGGCCCGCTGGGTCCCTGGAGGCCGACCGAGGATTGCTCGTTATCGAGACTGGCTTTTTCCGTGGCGGCGTGGAGAAACTCACCGGCGTGGTAGTGGCGGTAGGCGACGGTGCCGGACACCGGATAGCGGTTCACGTGCACGTCGAACACGCTCATGAAGATCGACACGCGAATGGCCCGGGCCCGGAGAAACGCCGGCTCGTCCGTCTCCGTCACGCTCACCACTTTGCCGTCGGCCGGGGCGATGACCAGCCCATCGCCGCGCGGGCCGGTCCGCTCGGGGTTGCGGAAGAACACGACGAGCCAGACGGCGAGGAGCAACAACGCGACTTCGAGCGCCCACCACGCCCCGCTCCAGCGGAGCGCCGCCCACGCACCGAGGGCCGCCAATCCCCACCCAAGCGCCAGGAACGGCCAGCCTTCCGCCGCGATCCTCACGCCTCGCCTCCCAGCGGATGACCTGTCAGCAGCCGGAACGCTTCGCGGTAGCGGGCGCTCGTGGCGGCGATCACGACCGGGGGGAGCGGTGGCGGTGGATCGTTGCCGTCCCACTTCCCCTGGGTCTTGAGGCCGGCGAGAAAATCACGCAACGGCTGCTTGTCGAAGCTGGGCTGGCTCTTACCCGGCTGGTATCGGTCGGCCGGCCAGAAGCGCGACGAATCCGGGGTGAGCACTTCGTCGATGAGCATCAGTGTGCCGTCCGGTGTCGTCCCGAACTCGAACTTGGTGTCGGCGATGATGATCCCGCGATCGGCCGCGTAGGCCAGGCCATCCGCGTACAGCGCGAAGCTCGTGCGGCGCAACGATTCCGCGACGGCGGCTCCCAGCGCTTGCACCACCCGGTCGAACCGGACGTTCTCGTCGTGGCCGGACTCGGCCTTCGTCGCGGGCGAGAACAAGGCTTTCTGGAGCTGGGCGCTCTCCACGAGCCCCGTCGGCAGGGGCTCTCCGGCGAGCGTTCCGGACTGCTGGTATTCGGCCCACGCCGATCCGGAAAGGTAGCCGCGCACCACGCACTCGAATGGGATGGGAGTGGTGCGGCGCACCAGCATCGCCCGGCTGTCGATCGTGGCGCGGTGCGGGGCCAGGGCCGGAACCCGTTCCACGATCTCGGCTGCGTCGGCGCTGATCAAATGGTTCGGCACGACGCGCGGTAGGTGGCGAATCCAGAACGCGGAGAGCTGGGTCAGCACTGCGCCCTTGAACGCCACAGGCTCGCGCATCACCACGTCGAACGCGCTGACGCGGTCGCTGGCCACCATCAGCAGCGTCTCGGCGTCCACCTCGTACATCTCGCGGACCTTGCCGCGCCGCAGCAACGGCAGCGGCAGGTGGCTGGCGAGGAGCGGGGTGACCGTCGTCATACCCGCACCTCGGCGGTGCTCGCGGCCGGCGCGATGGTCTCGACTCGGCGCAGCACCCCGGGGAGCACCTCGTCCAGAAACGCATCCACCTGCTGGGGGGCGCGTCCCACGTAATCGGCCGGATCGAGCTCGTCGGGCTGCGCCGCGACGCCGAGGGCGCGGAAGGCGGGGTCGGCCGCGAGCCGCGCAAGGAGGTCGTTGGCGGCCCCACGCTCGGACACCGCCTGCGACACCGCAAGGCTGTGGCCACGGATCACCTCGTGCAGCCGTTGCCGGTCGCCCCCGGCTTTCACGCCGCGCATCAGCAGCCGCTCGGTGGCGAGGAACGGCAGCGCATCGGCGACGTGGCGGCCGATCACCGCCTCTCGCACCTCGAGCCCGGCGGCTACGTTGGTCGCCAACACCAGGATCGCGTCGGTCGCAAGAAACGCTTCGGGGATCACCAGCCGGCGGTTGGCGCTGTCGTCCAGGGTCCGTTCGAGCCACTGCGCCGCCGCGGTGTGCCACGCGTTGCCTTGCAGCTCGATCACGTAGCGCGCCAGGCCGGTCATCCGCTCGGCGCGCATCGGGTTGCGCTTGTAGGGCATGGCGGACGAGCCCACCTGGTCGCTCTCGAACGGCTCGAGCAGCTCACCTTCGTGCTGCAACAGCCGCAGGTCGGTCGCGAACTTCGCGGCCGAGGCCGCCACCCCGGCCAGCGCCGCCATGATCTGGGCGTCCTGCTTACGCGGATAGGTCTGGCCGGTGACGGGGACCACCTTCGCGAATCCCAGCTTCGCCGCCACGCGCGTGTCGAGCTCGCGCACCTTGTCGTGGTCTCCGTCGAACAGCTCGAGAAAGCTTGCCTGGGTGCCGGTCGTGCCCTTCACGCCGCGCAACTGGAGCGTCTCGACGCGGTGCAGCAGCTCCTCGGCGTCGAGCGCGAACTCCAGCATCCAGAGCGTCGTGCGCTTGCCGACGGTAGTGAGCTGCGCCGGCTGGAAGTGGGTGTACGCGAGGCAGGGGAGGGCCCGGTGGCGCCGCGCCACGTGCCCGAGCGCCACCAGCACGGCGGCGATCCGGCCGAGCAGGAGACTCAACCCCTCGCGCATCAGGATCAGATCGGCGTTGTCGGTGACGTACGCGCTGGTGGCGCCCAGGTGCAGGAAGGGCCGCGCCGCCGGGGCCTGCTCGCCCAGCGCGTGAATGTGCGCCATCACATCGTGTCGCAGGCGCTTCTCCAGCTCGGACGCGCGAGCCAAATCGACGTCATCGAGGTGGGCGCGCACCTGCGCGACGGCGTCCCCCGGAATCGCGAGTCCCAGCTCGCGCTCGCCCTCCATCAGGGCGAGCCAGAGCCGGCGCCACAGCCCGATGCGGCGGCGCTCGCTCCAGAGGGCCTGCATGGCCGGAGACGCGTAGCGCGTGGCGAGCGGCGATTCCCAGCTCACACGATGGCCTTGGCGCGCGCCGGCAGCTTCCCCCAATCGGCGAGGAACTGCTCGAGGCCCCGGTCGGTGAGCGGATGCAGCAGCAGCTTGCGCAACACGTCGGGTGGCAATGTCGCTACGTCGGCGCCGATCATCGCAGCCTCCGCCACGTGGCGCGGGTGCCGGATCGAGGCGGCGAGGATCTGCGTCGCGATCGCATAGTTGTCGAAGATCTGCCGGGCCTCGCGCATCACCTCCATCCCTACCTGGCCGACGTCGTCGAGGCGGCCGATGAAGGGACTGACGTAGGTGGCGCCCGCCTTCGCGGCAACGAGGCACTGCACGCTGGAAAAGCAGAGGGTCACATTGGTCCGGATGCCTTCCGCGGTAAGCCGCCGGACCGCGACCATCCCGTCCTCCAGCATCGGGATCTTCACCACGATGTTGTCGGCGATCTTGGCCAGCTCCGTCCCTTCTTTCACCATCCCGTCGGTGTCCACGGCCACCACTTCGGCTGAGACCGGACCCTCGACCAGCGAGCAGATCTCTTTGAGGACGTCGCGCGGATCGATATCGCCGGCTTGCTTGCTGAGCAGGGAGGGGTTCGTCGTGATGCCGTCGATCACCCCTGCTTGGGCCGCCCAGCTGATGTCCTTCAGGCTGGCGGTGTCGAGGAAAAACCTCATGTGTGGGCCTCGTCGTAGAGGTCAGCGGGATAGCGCACCGCCTCAAGGTACAAGCCCTGGGGTGGGGCCGGCGGACTGGCCGCCTGGTTGTCGGTCGCGGAGAGCAACTGGGAAAGATCCGACGCAGGGCGGCGTGCGAGCGCGATGTCGACCATCGTGCCCACGAGGAACCGCACCATCCGGTGCAGAAACCGGTCCGACTCGATTGTGAACGTCACGCCCGTCCCGTCCGCTCGCTGCGCCCACTGGGCCAGCGCCACGCGGCATTGGTAGTCGGGCTTCGCCGCTCCGGCCGCGGCGAGACCGCGGAAATCGTGGACGCCCGGCAGCACCGCCGCGGCCGCGGTCAGGGTCGCGGGATCCAGCGGGCGGCCGAGCGCCCATTCGTAGGGGCGCCGGAATGGCGATCGGCTGGCGTCGTCGGTGCCGATCAGGTACCGGTAACGGCGCGCGGTCGCGCTGTTGCGCGCGTGGAACCCGATTCGCATCGGGTGCACGCGCTCCACCCAGATATCGCGCGGCAGCAGCGCATTGAGCGCCCGCTGCAGGCTGAGCGGTTCTGCGCTCCAGCGCTCCTCGGCGCTGAACCCGACACCCTGGCCGACTGCATGCACGCCGGCGTCCGTCCGCCCCGCCCCTGTCGCATCGACCCGACGGCCGCTGATGCGTTCCAGCACGGCTTCGAACTCCGCCTGCACCGTGCGCCCTGCGGGCTGCCGTTGCCAGCCGACGAACTGCCCTCCGTTGTAATGAATCACGGCAAGGAAGGGCCGGCTTGTCACCCGCGAAAGATAGGGAAGGGGGGAGGGCCTTTTCAAGGCGCTTAACTTCTTGTCCCGTTTGACAAAAGGCGATTTCTCGAGCAACGTGTTCCACGGCCCGTCCACGCCCGACTGCTCACTTGCGCATGGCCTCCCCAGCCCATCCTGCCGCTTCCGCGCTCCCCACCGCGCCCCTGACCCGTGCCCTTCAGGCCCTCGCGCAGCGCGAATCGCTGAGCGAGTCGCTGGCCGCCGAGGTGTTCGGCGTCGTCATGCGCGGCGAAGCGAGCCCGGCCCAGGTGGGCGGGCTGCTGATGGGACTGAGACTCAAGGGCGAGACCGGCGACGAGGTCGCCGGCGCGGCCCGGGCGCTTCGCAGCGCGATGGTGCGGGTCGAGATCGAGGCTCCCCATCTCGTGGACACGGCGGGCACCGGGGGCGGCGCGCTGACGACCTTCAACATTTCGACGGGAGCGGCGTTGGTGGCCGCTGGCGCCGGGGCCACCGTCGCGAAACACGGTAACCGCTCCTTTACATCCCAATGCGGCTCGGCCGATGTGCTCGAGGCGCTCGGCGTTTCGGTGGGGTTGGACGCTCCGGGCGCAGTGCGGGTGCTCCGCGAGGCGGGGGTGGCGTTCCTGTTCGCGCCCAATTTCCACCCGGCCATGCGACACGTCGCCGCGGTGCGCAAGGAGCTGGGCGTGACGACCGTCATGAACCTGCTCGGCCCATTGGCCAATCCTGCCGGCGTGCGGCGTCAGGTGATCGGCGTGGCCGACGGTGAGCGCGGGCCGCTCGTCGCCCTGGCGCTGTCGCGTCTCGGTACCGACCACGCGCTGGTGGTGCATGGGCGGGTGGGGATGGATGAGATCTCGCCGGTCGGCGACACCGATGTCTGGGAGGTACGCGACGGACGGGTGGCGGCGTGGACCATCACGCCGGGACGCTTCGGGCTGGAAGTGGCCGAGGGGAGCGCGCTGCGCGGCGGCACTCCGCGGGAGAATGCGGACCGGCTCGAGCGACTCCTGAGTGGAGGCGAGGACCCGGGCGGCGGGGCGGCGGTGGTCCTGAATGCGGGCGCAGCGATCTACGTGGCCGGGCTCGCGGCGAACCTCGACGAAGGGATCGAGCGGGCCCGGGTGGCGCTCCAATCGGGCGCCGCGCGAGCGGCGCTGGAACGTTTGCGCCGCGCCAGTCCTAGTACTTCCGGATGACGCCGAGCACGACGCCCTGAACGATCACGTCGCGCTCGTTCACCCGCATCGGGGCCATCTCGGTGTTGGCGGGCTGCAGGCGGATCCAGCCGCCTGGCTCGCGATAATACTTCTTGACCGTGGCGCTCTCGCCGCCGACCAACGCCACGACGGTCTCACCGTTGTCGGCGTGGTCGCGCTCATGCACGACGATGTAGTCGCCATCGCGGATCTGCTCGTCGATCATCGACCGGCCGCGCACGCGCAGCACGTAGCTCCGTCCGCGCCGCGGCAACAGCACGTCCGGCACGGCCACCGTGTCGCTGGAGTCGCCCGTCACCTCGATCGGCTGCCCCGCGGCTACGAGGCCGAGAAGCGGCAGCTCGGTGGCCCCGGTCTGGC
>JBOHSO010000073.1:0-1761 GCA_050921685.1 Gemmatimonadales bacterium | reverse complement strand
CCTGCGAGACGATCGAGCTGGCCCTGGGCTTGCACCTCGATACGCTGCTGGAGCGCGAGCACGGCGAGGATATCCTCCGGCTAGCGGGCGCCGGCAAGGGATTCGGGATTGTGGCAGGGACGGGCACAGGGAAGACGCTCGCCATCCGGCCGATCGCCGAACGCATTCTCATAGCGCCGCTCATGGTGGGAGTGGTGAACCGGGAGCGCGAGGCGACGCCCGAGACGCCCACCTGGAACGTCGTGATCGTCACCACCGGCATCGCGCGCCGCTGGTTCGAGGACGGGCTCATCACGGCGCGGGATACCCTGGTGGTCGACGAGATCCACCAGACGTCGGCGGAGCTGGAGCTGTGCCTCGCCCTCGGGCTGCGCGGCCACTGCCGCTACATCTGGCTCTCGGCGACCGTCGACCCCAGCTTCTACGCCCGCTACCTCGGCTCCACCGAGGTGCTGGAAACCTCGGCCTTCGACCCGGGACGGGCCGCGCGCGTGCGCGTGTTGCCGGTTCAGCCACTCGCATTCCTGGACGACCGGTTCGTCCGGCGGGTCCTGAAAGAGCGCCGCGGCGTGGCGGTGTTCGTACCCACACGCGCGGAGGTGGAAGAGCTCGCCGGGCGGCTCGGCGCGCAGTGGCCGCGGCTGACGGCTGCGTTCTATCATGGTGGCGAGCCGATCCGGGTCATCCGTCCCTTCCTGGACGGGGAGGTCGAGCGGCCGTTCCTGCTCGCGATGACCGCGGCGGGCCAGTCGGCCCTCAACATCCGTGGGCTCGACACGGTGGTGATCTACGACGCCCGCTACGCCAACGTCGTGGACCGAGGTCGGAACGTGCTCACCCGCCTGTATCTCGGCGCCAACGAGATGCTGCAGATGGCCGGGCGCGTCCACGGCCGTGTCGCCGGTGGCGAGGTCTACATTCTCAGCGACCGGAACCTCGTATTCGACGCACTCCGGCCCACGCCACCCGATTTCCAGCTGGCGGGCGACGCCGAGCGCGTCGCCATCACCTGTGCCGCCATCGGCGTGGACGCGGCCGACCTCGATCTCCCCGTACCGCTGGACCGTCACGCGTACCGAGCCGCGATTCGTCTGCTCACGGACCGAGGCCTGGTCGAGCAGGGGCGGCTCACGCGCTACGGCCGGGCGGTGGAGGCCATGCCGGTGGATCGCCCATGGGGCGAGCTGTTGGTGCACGCCACCGAGGGGCTCGTGCCGGCCGTGGCGGTGGCGTCCAACATCGAGTCGCTGCACCGGTTGACCCGTGAGCCGCGGAACCTCAAAGGGCTCATCGTCGTCGGGAGCGATCACCTCACCGCGTACAACGTGTTCGCCGAGGCCGTGAACAAGCACGGCTACCTGGGCGAGGTGTACGGACTGCCGCGGCATCTGTTCCGCGAGACGATCGATCGCTGGGCCGAATGGCGCGGCGTGCTGATCAAGGCGCTCGAAGACGTCGCCCTGGGTACCGCCTCCGTGTACCGGCAGCTGGAACGACCGCTCCCCGAGCGACTGTCGCTCGCGGACGAACGCCTGCTCGCGACGTTCCAGGACCTCGTGGCGCGCATTCAGCCGTTCGACCTCGTGATGGACGAAGCAACAGCGGATGGTCGCGAAGCGCGCGTGTCACGCGGCTCGGTGTGCGGCAGCTGGGGCGCGGTCGCCGGCACCCTGCGCTATTTCGCCGACCGTTTCGGGAACCCGCGCGCGGGGATCGATGGGACGCAGATCCCCGAGCGCCTGGTCCAGCGCTACGCCAGTC
>JBOHSO010000072.1:0-4468 GCA_050921685.1 Gemmatimonadales bacterium | reverse complement strand
GCTGGGAAGTGAGCGCGACCTCAAGACGGTCCTCGAACTGATTCTCACGCAGGCGCGGCGGATCACCCAGTCGGACGGCGGCAGCCTGTATCTCGTGGAGACTACCGAGCACGGCGTGAAGCGCCTGCGGTTCCGCCTGGCGCAGAACCTCACGCTGCCGGACGTGCCGTTCGTCGAGTTCACGATCCCGATGGATCGCACCAGTCTCGCGGGCTACACGGCGGTCACCGGAGAGCCGCTGGTTATCGACGACGCCTACTTCCTCCCGCCGGACGTCGAGTACACGATCAACCGCTCGTTCGACGAGCGCTACGGCTACCGTACGAAATCGATGCTCGTCATCCCGATGAAGGATCATCGAGAGAGAGTCATCGGGGTGCTGCAGCTGATCAACCGCAAGCGCAGCTTCGACACCATCCTCGCCACACCGGAGGCGGTGCAGGACCAGGTCGTGCCCTACTCGAAGCGGACGGTCGAGCTGGTGACGGCGCTGGCCGGCCAGGCGGCGGTGTCGATCGAGAACAGTCAGTTGTACGAGAAGATCGAAACGATGTTCGAGGGATTCGTCAACGCGGCGGTACAAGCCATCGAGCAGCGCGACCCGGTCACTCAGGGCCACAGCAAGCGGGTGGCGGGCCGAACCGTCGCGCTGGCGCAGGTGGTGGACGGCACCGACGAGGGCGCCTATCGTTCCGTGCGCTTCACCCGCGAGCAGGTCCGCGAGATCAAATACGCGGGGCTCCTGCACGATTTCGGGAAAGTCGGGGTGCGCGAGCATGTGCTGCAGAAGGAAAAGAAGCTCTACCCCGACAAGCTCGAAATCATCAGGCAGCGTCATGCCTTTGTCCGGCGCACGGTCGAACGGGACTTCTGGCAGAAACGGGCGGAATTCCTCGAACAGCACGGCTCGGCCGGCTACGCCGATTTCGTGGCCAGGCTCGACGAAGAGCAACGCCTCGAGCTCCAGCAGATCGACCGCTTCCTGAAGGTGGTGCTCCAAACGAACGAACCGAGTCTGCTGCGATCCGAGAGCGTGGCGGACCTGAGCGAGTTCGGACGGCGCACCTACCACGACCTCGCAGGTCAGGCGCAACCGCTCCTCACGACGGACGAGCTGCGCTTTCTCGCCATCCCGAAGGGAAGCCTGGACGACGAGGAACGGGGCGAGATCGAGAGCCACGTCACCCACACGTGGGAGTTCCTGCAGGAAATCCACTGGACCCCTGAGCTCCAGCAGATCCCGATCATCGCCTACGGCCACCACGAGAAACTGGATGGGACCGGCTATCCGCGGCGAATCTCAGGCGAGGCGATCCCGATCCAGACGCGGATGATGACGATCAGCGATATCTACGACGCGTTGACGGCGCAAGATCGGCCGTACAAGAAGAGCGTGCAGCCGGAGAAAGCCCTCGACATCATGAGCCGGGAGCTCGTGACGACCGGGCAGCTCGACGTGGAGCTGTTCCGGCTGTTTGTCGAGGCAAAGGTGTTCGAGGCCGCCACCTAACCGGCTCGGGTCCCGGCTCTACCCGGAAAAGGTATCGCAGGAGCTAGGCAGGCCGGTCGTGAAACCGCGCCGGAACCACGCCACCCGCTCCGCCGAGGAGCCGTGAATGAAGCTCTCCGGGTTCACACGACCCGTGGACCTGCGCTGCTGGGCGCCAATGGTGGGCAGCGTTCTGGCCCACATCCGCTGTGCGGTGTCGAGCACGAAGGACACGAGTCCAACGAGCGTGTCTTCCTCGGCGGAAGAGGTCGCCGGCGCCATACCGCGAAGCCGCCAAGACCCAGCCAGAACCCGCCACCTCGGAACCCACCCCCGAACCGGCCGCCAGTTTCGCCCCGGCGATCCTCCACGTTCGGACTCGCGCCCCCCGGGGTCCATTTCATGAGCTCCTCCTTGAGGCTTCAGTCACTCCGGCCAAAACCCTTTGGCGAGACGTACGGTCCGGGCATCTTCGGGTACCGACCGGTCGTCGAGTCGGCTGATCGACACCACGCCGCGCACCGCGTTCGTCGCGAACAGGCTGCGCCCCACCAGGTCCCGGGGGCGACAGGCTCTCTCGACGGTCGGCTCGAGCTCCAGCACCCGCGCCCGCCCCACGCCCGGGAGCACGCCGAGCGCGAGCGGCGGCGTGGCGAGACGATCGCCGTCCCACCAGAAGATAGTCCACACCGTGCCTTCGGCGACCAGCCCGGCGGGGGTGAGCAGCAATGCATCGTCCGCCCCCGCGGCCCGCGCCTCGGCGTGCGCCGCCGCGAAGGGCGCGCGGTCGGTCACCTTGAACGGGTAGGGGGTGTGGCGCGTCCGGGCGACGATCGCCGCGATCGGTCCAATCGGTGGGACGGGCCGGGATGTCTCGCTGGTGCCGCCGGAGTCCACGGTGACGCGCACGACGCCGTCCTCGGTCCCGAGCCTGGACGCCAGCAGTCGAGCCAGTGGCTCTCGCGGCGGCGGCAGCTGCAGCGCGCGGCACGCCGCCTCGAGCCGAGCCGCGTGCCGGTCGAGCAAGGGAGCCCGCCCATTCCGTACCCGGATCGTTTCGAGAACCCCCACGCTCACTCGGCGGCGGGGGATTTCGGCTCAGGCGACGTTGGGGGCCCCGGTCACGTCCGCACGCCCCGCCGCTCCAGCAGCTCGACGATTCTCCCGCACGTGTCGACGATCTGCTGGCGGCGCCCTTCGTGAACCAGCGGTGTGCTCTTGGCGTTCGATTCCACCTGCGCCCGCGCGATTTCGAGAGTGGTTCGGCCAAAGGGGTCCCGCACCAGCGGATCAGCTCCGCGCGCCAGCAGCAGCTCGGCCACGTCCGCATGCCCCCACAGGGTGGCGAGCTGCAGGGGCGTCCACCCGCCCGCCACCGAGTTGACCTGGCGCCGGGTCTTCGTCAGGAGCTCCCGCACCCGATCGACGAGTCCGCACGCGGCGGCCTGGTGCAGATCGACTTCCGCCCCGCGTCCGTAGAGGTAGCGGACCATCTCCACGTGACCTTCCTCGTTCGCCCAGCCGATCGGCGTCATCTGATACGTGTCATCCCGGGCATACATGTCCGCGCCGGCACCCAGCAACACGTCCACCATCTGGCGGTCGTTGGCGATGGCCGCATAGTGGAGCGCCGTCCCACCCTCGCTCTTCGCGCGCAGTAGCTGCGGCTCCTGGGCCAGCAGCGCGCGGACGCGATCTACCGAGCGCTCACGCACCGCGGCGAAGAATGGCTGTGGATCAGGCATGGCGGTTGGGACCTGCTTTGCGACGTCGCCGCGCTTCTGCTTCGGCGCGGGCCCGCGCGCGTTTCCACATTTCGCGCGCCTCGATCGGAGTGTCTTTCCACTGCTCCATGGTGACGCAGGCGTGGATCCAGTCCAGCACCTGAGCGTCTGTCATCAGTGAGACCTCAAGACCGCGGAGCGCCACCTGGCTGGAGGAAAGGGGACTCTCCATGTCCATTGGTCAAACTATGAAGGCAGACAATCCGGAGCAATGGCCGGAGTGCATTCACGGGAGGGACATCTCGAGCAGCCTGCCAGCGCCGCGCGGGATCTGTTCCCGCGCGGCGCCGGGATTCAGCACCCCGAAGACGAGTAACTCACGTCGCGGTCGGCGTACACGAGGCAGCCGCTCCCATCGCTGCCGAACATTCCGCCGAGCCGGTTGTATACGCTGTAGGCACCTCCGCCTCCCCCACTCCGCGCACCGCGCTGCCGCGCCATCACCACCAGATTGACCAGTGCCGGGCCGCCTTCGAAGCCGGCGTTCCCCTGCGCGTCCACCCAGTAGCGTCCGGGGTAGACCGCACCGATCAGCTGTTGCAGCCCCAGCACGTCCATGACGTGCAGCTGACGGCCGTTGATGAACACGCCGGTGGTGCCGCTGGAGGCGTCCGGACGGAGGGGACCGCCCAGGCTCAGCCCGGCCACCGTGAAGCCGGCGGTCGGCCCACCTCTCATCCCCCAGGCCCCCGACGAGCGATCGTACCAATAGGCGCCATCCGGAATGCGGGTGCCGTACTGGCGCTCGAGCGCCTGCAATTGACCGTCCGCGATCCGCACCTCGTTCACGACGACGTTGCGCGCCTGGGCGCTGGCGGTCACGGCGCAGGCGACGGTCAGGCCGAGCAACGATGCAACCGAGCGAACGACACGGGCGCGAGCGAGCATGTGTGCCTCCTGTCTGCCCCAAAGATCGCCGATTCGTGCGCGCCGCGCTGTAAGCCGAGTCACGCCGGACTCAGTGCGATATGCCGGTCAGCGAAAACCGCAGTCGACGTGACGGCGGTCACCATCAACGGCCGATGTCCTCAGCCCACAGGGTGGGATGCTCCCGGACGAAGCGCCTCATGAGCTCCTGGCAGCGCGGGTCCTGGACCAGGGTGACCGTCACGCCGCGGGCGCGCAGCAACTCCTCCTCACCAAGGAACGTTTCGTTCTCACCGATCACCACGCGCGGGATCCCGTACAGCAGAAT
>JBOHSO010000071.1:0-2919 GCA_050921685.1 Gemmatimonadales bacterium | reverse complement strand
CCCCAGCACCAGCGCCGCGAGCGCGGCGGCATGCCACTGCCCGGCGCCCGGGGCGAGGCTCGCCGCGATCCAGCCGCCGACGCCGGCGAAGGCGAATCCCGTGAGCAGGTTGACCGTGAGGTAGGCGGGGGTGGGGCGCTGCGCGGGATCGAGCAGCAGCAGCTTGGTGATGATCGGCGTGGACACCAGAATCAGCACGACCATGGCCAAGAAACCGACGAACACGGCGCCGAGACTCCGGAGGACGATCATGCGCGCATAAGGTGCACCGACGGGCGTCGGGAGGCAACTCTCAGTGCCGCAGCCCCACCTTTTCCGCGAACTGCCGCGCCGCCTCCTGCTGCTCCGGCGTGAGTTTCTCGGGCAGCTCCACCCGCACCTCGACGTACTGATCCCCGCGCTTCCCGTTCTTCTCGATCCCCTGCCCCGCGATGCGGAACTTCTGGCCGTGCTGCGTGCCGGGCGGGATGCGCAGCACCACGTGCTTCTCCTCGAGCGTGCGCACCTTGATGCGCGAGCCGAGCAGCGCCTGCGCCAGGTTG
This sequence comes from Gemmatimonadales bacterium, assembly GCA_050921685.1. Taxonomy (GTDB): domain Bacteria; phylum Gemmatimonadota; class Gemmatimonadetes; order Gemmatimonadales; family GWC2-71-9; genus DASTHG01. Next base: position 2,377 of record JBOHSO010000071.1, on the reverse strand, counting down.
ATCGGAACGACGCACACGATGTCCGCGCCCTCGCGCCGGAAAAAGCGGTCGGGCTCTACTTGGAACACCACCACCACGTCGCCCTTCCCCTTCGCCCCCTGGCCCTTGAGGCGCAGGCGCATGCCGTCCTCGGTGCCCGGGGGCACGGTGACCATGATCCGCTTCTGGATCTGCACGTCGCCCGAGCCCTGGCACGTGGGGCAGCGCTGCGACGGGACCTTCCCCTTGCCGCGGCACACCGGGCAGGGGCGGTTCACCGCGAAGCTCCCCTGGCCGAACGAGATCGTGCCGCGCCCTTTGCACTCGGGGCACGTGGAGATCGTCGCGCCGGGGGCGGCGCCCTTGCCGCCGCAGGTGGGGCAGACTTCGGTCATCGGCAGGACGATCGGCACCTTGCCGCCCAGCGCCGCCGTGCGGAACGGGATCGAAACGGCCACCTCGACCGCCTCCTCCACCTCTTCCCGCCCACCCTTGCCGAAGATGGAGCTGAACAGGTCGCCCAGGCCGCCGAACGAGCCCAAATCGGCGACGTCGAAATCGATGCCGCCGTTCTGGGCCGACGGGCCGCCGCGCGTGCGCGCGCCGCCCATCCCGGCGTAGGCGCCGTACTTGCGTAGCGTGTCGTACTTCTTGCGCTTCTCGGGATCGCTCAGGACGTCGTGCGCCTCGCTGATTTCCTTGAAGCGCTCGGCGGCCGGCGCGTTGTTGGGATTGCGGTCGGGATGGTACTGCTTGGCGAGCCGCCGGAACGCCTTCTTGATCTCGGCGGTCGTCGCCTTCTCGGTGAGCCCGAGCATCTGGTAGTAGTCGCGCTGCGGAGCCATGGGCTATCGGCTGTCGTCGGCCGGCGGCGGGGCAGCGTTCTTCCCGCCCAGCCACGTCAACACCACCACGCGCGCCGGGCGGTTCAGCACGTCGCCCAGCTTGTAGCCCGCCTGGAGCACCGCGCCCACCATGTGGTCCTGCGCGGGGTGCAGCGCGGGTTGCATCGTGACGGCTTCGTGCACGTTGGGATCGAACGGCACCTCCACCTGGTCCACCCGGGTGACGCCCGCCGCGTCGAGCGCCTTCCAGAATTTCCGGTCGACGAGCCCCACGCCGTCGTGCATCGCCTTCGGGTCGGTTTGCGCGGGATCGACCGCCGCGAAGCGCGCCAGGTCGTCGAGCGCGTCGACCAGCCGCTCGACCAGCTCCGCCTGCGCCCGCGCCCGCAGCTCACCGCGCTCGCGCACCGCGCGCTTCTTGAAATTGTCGAACTCCGCCGCCAACCGCAGAAACTTGTCGGTCGATTGCGCGAGGGCGACGCGCGCGTCCCCCAGCTCCGCCTCGAGCCGCAGGATCGCTTCGGTCGCCGGCTCCACGAGGGCGGAGCCGCCGCTCGATGCCTCGGGCGCAGGAGCCGGGGCCGGCTCGGCAACGGGATCAGGCGCGGGCTTGTTCTTGTGTGTGGTCATGGTTCGCTCAACGCCAAGCAACCGACGTGCCGGCCTCATGCGCCGTTTTGGCGGTGCTGGTTGAACACTGGAAATGATTCACCGACAACAAGATAGCGAATGACCCAGGGCTGGGGGAGTGGGGACGATACGTGACGGCTGAGAACGAAGTTTCGCCGCACCGACCCGGGCCGAGCCGCGGCGTCGCTTCACGCGACAGTTCAGCCGAGACGGGCTCTCAGCCGCGATTCACAGGGCGTGACCAGACACCTTCTTCATCGGACGAAAACGTCACCAGACGAACACGTCACCGCCCTCATCCTTTCGCGACTGAAGTCGCGACTCGGCTGACCTGTCACTGAGAGTGACACGAATCGCGCTGCGTCGTCGCTGCACGCGACAGTCCAGCCGAGCCGCGGCTCTCAGCCGCGATTCACTGACCGGACACCGTCTGCCCCAGAAACGCCACCACGTCCCCCACCACCCGCTCCCCCTCCGGATCGTTGAGCAGCTCGTGGCACATGTCGGGATACCACCGCACCTCGACCGGCCCATGTTGCGCTTCGGCGAAGCCGCGGGCCCGCTCGGCGTCGCTGATGCGGTCGCCCCCGGCGAGCAGGAACAACAGCGGGCACTCGATGCGATACGCGTCCACCGGGATGACGCGCTGCGCCCATTGGATCTCGCGCCACGCCCCCGGGGTCATCACGCGGTGCACCGTGGGGTCGGCGTCGTAGGCCGCGCCGATGCTTGCGTCGCGGGACAGCAGTGTCGCGTCCGGGCCGACGGTGACGCGTCCCGCGGGCCAGAGATCGGCGAGCAGGCGGACGATCAGCCGCTTGGCGAGGGGCATGGGCGTCGCGGCGGCGAGCCACGGGGACGACAGCACCGCCGCGGCGATCGGATCGGAGGGCTGGGTCTCGAGGTAGCGCAGCACGACGAGG
>JBOHSO010000070.1:0-6924 GCA_050921685.1 Gemmatimonadales bacterium | reverse complement strand
CATCAGTCCCGCGACGGCAGACAAGGTCAGGGACACGATCCGGGGCAAGCGGGACTCGACGGCGTAAGGCTTTCGCCGTCCGCCCGGTACAGGCGGGGTCACCGTCACGGGGACGGTGACCCCGCGTGTGCATGTTCCAGCCGAGCCAGTACCCCCCAGCACAGCAACGGAACGAGGATCTCGTGGTGTCCGGTGATTTGCACTCCGCGGCCGCCGCCCAGCGTGGGGCGTTCCACCACGTTCACGCGCGGGCGGTAGTGACGCTGCATGTCGCAGTCGCAGGCGGTGAACCCGGCGGGCTTCCCGCCGTGGAGATTGCGCGCGATGGTCAGTGCCTTGAGGAAGACCTCGGGCATGACGACGGCGCTGCCGAGGTTCAGCACGACGCCGCCGTCGTGCAGCTCGGGTAGACCGGCGGCGAGGCGCTTGAAATCCCGGTGGCTGGTGGCGCCGATGGCGGCGCCGTCCGCGGACGGATGCTGGTGCGTGATCTCGGCACCGATCGCGGCGTGGATCGTTACGGGCACGCGCCGCTCTGCGCACGCCACCAACACCGACTGGGAGCGCCCGGGCACCTGTTGGCGGTGACGCAAGGCCTCGGCCAGCGCTTCGCCCGCGCCGCGTCCATCGCGCGCGCCGGCCGAGAGGGCCGCGTTGATCTCGCGCCCCGTCTCTTCGGCCATGCCGAACGTCCCGTCGCCCAGCCCGGCCGCCACGTCTTCACTTGTGCCGCCATAGGCGGCGAGCTCGAAATCGTGAATCGCTGCGCTGCCGTTCATCGCGACGTGCGTGATCACTCCGCGCTCCAGCAGGGCGATGAGGAGCGGCCCGAGGCCCACCTTGATGACGTGGCCCCCCAGCATGACGACCACGGCGCGACGCCCGGCCGCCCGCGCCATGTGATCCGCCACGTAGCGCAGGTCCCGGGCGGCGAGCACCTCGGGCAACGAGCTCCAGAAGGCGGCGAAACTCGAATCGCTGCCCGGCACGCGGGCGAGCATGGACGGATCGACCATGTTGCGGCGCTGCGCGATGGGGACGGTCTTCAGCAGGCTGAAGTCCGCCTCGCGGTAGTCTGTCATGGCTGCTCCGGAACGGAAAACTCCTTGAGCTTCAGCGTGACCGTCCCGAACGAGAAATTCGATTGGAGCGCCAGCACCAGCCGGCGGTCGTCGTCGGAGAGCCAGATGTGCGCTTCGGCTTGCTCGGCGAAAATGCCGCGGCCCTTGGGAATGATCGGCCGTATCCTGATGGCGTTGAACTTCTGCCCGGCGACATTCACGCGCTCCCGTTTCTCCACCTCGACGATCACGGGGTTGCGGTCGGGCCGGAAGTAGCGCTGGTACTCGTAGCGCTTGCCGATCTCGAGCGGGATGGTGCGGACCCAGTAGAGAAACGCGGCGTCGTCGAGGGGGTCCGGCACCGTGGGCTTGGTCGAATCGATCCCTTCCTCGCGATAAAAGCCGGAGTCGGGAAAGATGTCGTAGCCGCTGTGCCGTTTCCGGCCGCGCTCTTCGGTGTCGTTGACGAAGCGTCGCGAGCGGAAATCGGCGCGGCCGACCCACGACTCCAGCAGCTGGTCGAGGCGGTACCAGAAGGCGCCACCCTTGATGTGGAAGCGGAACCGCACCGTTTCGACGCCGCGGATCGTGTCGAGCCCCGCGACCTCCATCGTCGCCTCGCCGACGCTGAACGGGCCGTACCGGGCCGAATACCGCATCCGCTCTCCGATCGGGAAGGGGACGGGGTTCGGCGCCGTCACCGCAGGCGGGACCGCAGGCGCAGAACCAGGCGTTGAATCCTGCGCCAGGGCGGTGACGGTGAGTACCAGCAGCGCGGCCGCGGTCACGCCCGCCGAGCGAATCACCGACCGGGCATCCCAGGCGGCCACGAGCGCCCGCCAAGGTCGGACCCGGGATGGGCGTTGCCGCAGGTCGTAGCGGCCCGTCACGGGGATGCTGTCCACGCGGCGAGCATGCGGCACGAGGCGGGCCAGGAGCTCGGCGTTGGCGCACCACCCGTCGGTCCGGAGCAGGGTGCTGGGTGCGTCGTGGCGCAGGGCCTGACGCAGCGTGACGAGGCGGAGCGCGAGGAATCCGGAAACGGAGTCCCGCAGGCCGTGGACGCGCAGCAGCCACGGCGCCCAGCGGCGCGCCCAGCGGTGCGCGCGCGGGCGGTCCCCGGCTGCTTGCACCTGCTCGGCGGCGACCAGGTCGGCACCCGACTCCACCCGCTTCACCATTTCTTCCATCGCGTCGGGCGAATACACGAAGTCGGCGGGGATCGTGATCGCGCAGTCGCGTTTGGGCCGGTCCGTCCGCTCGAGCGCGAGCCGGAGCAGCTGCTCCAGGCTCCGGGCGTAGCCCGCCCGCTCGCGGTGCGTCACGATCGTCATCGGCAGCACGCGATCGTAGCGCGCCAGGACTTCGCCGCTGCCGTCGGTCGAGGCGTCGTCGCACACCAACAGCTGATATTCGCGTTGGAACGCCGTGAACACCTGTCGGATCTTCCACAGGACGAGTCCGGCGGTCTTCGCCTCATCGTGCACCGGCACGCACACGTAGATCATGGCCTTGCAATCTAGACGAGCGAGTGGTACAGGGCCAACGTGGCCTGCGCCATGGACTTGGCGGTGAGTGTAGCGGGAAGGGGGAAGGGGGAAGGGTGATCCAGGGAGCGAACCACTTTCTGGGCCAGCGCCTCGGCGTCGCCGACCGGGACGAGGCACTCGGTGGGCAACACCTCCGGAATGCCGCCGGCCGCCGTGGCGACGACCGGTTTCCCGAGCGCCAGGGCGTGAAGGATCACGCTACCCAGGCCTTCTTCTTTGGACGACATCACGAACACATCCGACTCCCGAATGAGCGCATCGGCTTCCGGTATATACCCCACGAGGTGGACGCGGTCACCCACCTGTTGGTGCGCGATTTCGCGCTCCAGCGTGTGACGCAGCTCACCGGCGCCCGCGATCACCCAATGCAGATCGGGCCGGATGGGCCGCGCGTGCGCCGCCGCACGAATCAGCGTCCGCTGGTCCTTGTGGGGAACCAGCGCGGCGACGTTCACGGCGAGCGGCGTGCCCGACGCGAGCCGCAGCTGCGCGCGAACGTCCAGAACCGCTCGGGCATTGGCCCGCACTTCTTCGGGGTCGACACCGTCCCGGATGACGGTGATGTCGCGGGGCAGCACCCCGTCAGCGATGAGCACCAGCTTCACGGCATCCGATACTGCGACGATGCGGTTTGCACAAAACCAGTTGCTGCGAGCGCGGACATGGAAGTCCACACGCCGATGCGCAACCACCACCGGTGGACTCCAATCCTCGTATTGCCTTGGGGACGTTTGCCGATGGCGCCAGCGGCGCATAGGGCTCCGCCACGTTGGCCGGAGCAGAGCCGCGCGCACCAGCGCCAACGCATGGCTGTCGTGCACGTGCACGATGTTGGGGCGGCAGGCCCGAATGAATCGGCGCAGGAACCACCAGGCACGAGGGTCGAGGCCGATGCGCCAGGGGACGGTAAGGACGAACACGCTTGCTGCGGTGGCTCGCTCGGCGAGCTCACTGCCGCGCTTCGTGACGAGCTTGAGATCGATGCCGGGTGAGCGCGCCAACTCGCGCGTCAGCAGCCGAACCTGGTTCTGCCCGCCGCGCCATTCCCGGCCCGCGTCCACCTGCAGGACGCGCACGCGGTTACGACTGGGGCCCGGCCGCGGCGACGCTCCCCAGGACGGTGCGGAGCTCGGCCAGAGTGAACGGCTTGTGCAGGAAGGGACGCCCCAGCGTCTCGAGGAACTGCAGCGTGTCGCCGCGTACCGTGTCGCCGGTGGCGAAGATCACTTTGCGGGCGATCTCGGGATGCCGGCGCTCCAGGTTGTCGTACATCTCGCGGCCGCCGAGGCGCGGCATACGCAGGTCACAGATGATGACGTCGAATCGCTCGATCAGGGCCCGCTCCACCGCTTCGGTGCCGTCGCTCGCGACTTCGACGCGATGGCCCCAGCTTTCGAGGGTGGCCCGCATGTAGTGGAGGATGTGCGGCTCGTCGTCCACCACGAGCACGCGCAGCGCGCTGGCGGCCGGCACCGCCTCGATGGTCTGCGACGGACGGGCCGGCCGGCCGATCGAGAGCAGCTCGACGGTGAACGTCGATCCGCCGGGGCCCGACTCGAGCGTGATGCGCCCCCCGTGCTCCTTCACGATCCCCTGGCAGATCGAGAGGCCCAGGCCGGTGCCGGCACCCTCGGTTTTGGTCGTGAAGAACGGCTCGAACACCCGCGGCAGGAGCTCCTCGGGGATGCCCGGCCCGTCGTCGGCAACGCTCACCGCCACGCCGTCGAGCCAGCGCTTCGCCGTGATCGTGATCCGTCCCACTCGGCCGGTGCTGGCGATCGCCTGAGCAGCGTTGTTCAACAGGTTGACAAACACCTGCTTGATCTGATTCGGGTTGATTTCGATGTCCGGAATCCCCGGCTCGACTACGAGCGTGGCCTCGACGTTGAGCGCCATGAGCTGGTTCTTGAGCAGCGCCAGCACCGACTCGAGCAGCGGCCGGAGCGGCTGGGGCAGGCGCTCGCCTTCCTGGCGGCGCGCGAACGACAACAGGTTCTTCACGATCGTGGCCGCCCGCTCGGCTTCCTGGCGGATCACGCGCAGGGGCTCGGCCAGGGCCGGCGGCACGTCCCCCGATTCGACCAGGAAGTCGGCGAACCCGACCACCGAGGCGAGCGGGTTGTTCAAGTCGTGCGCAATGCCGGAGATCAGTTGACCGATCGCCGACATCTTCTCAGACTGTATCAACTGATCCTGGAGCCGCCGTTTCTCCGTATGATCCTCGACCGAGAGCACTGCCGCCTCGTCGTCCGCCCCTTCCATGCGGATCGCGCTCACGGTGTAGACCCGCTCCCCCGAGCGGAGCTCCAGCGCGCCCGGCTCGGCGAGCGCGCGGGACACCACCGTCGCCCAGGCGGGCGGCAACAGGCTCATCCACGAGCGCCCCGGGAGCGCGGTCACCGGCAGCTGGACCAGGTCGGCGAACACGCGATTGGCGCGACGCACCACGCCCCGCTCGTCCACGATGCAAATCGCCTGGGTGATGGCGTCGACCGTGAGCTCCCACTGCCGCTTGCCGGAGGACAGCAGCTCCAGCAGGCGCGCATTCTCGAGCGCGATGGCGCCCTGCGCCACGATCGCCGTCAGCACGGCGAGCTCCGGCGCGCCGTACCCGTCCGGCCGCTTGGCAGCGACCGCCACGACGCCGATGGTCCGGCCCACGGCAAGAATGGGAGCGCCCATCCAGGCGGCGTCACCCGGCGTCACGCTGACGCCGTGTCGGGCGGCCTCCTCGAGCATGTGACGGCTGAACACCATCGGCCCGCGGCGCAGCGGGAGCTGGAGCAGGGGATCGTCGGTGTGCGGTGGCTCACCGCCGCGGTGGTACGCGATCTGCAGCCTGTTGGTAACGACGTCGAGGCCGAGGATGGTGAGGCGGTCGGGTGCCAGCAGCTCCGTAACGGCGTTCGCCAGCCGATCGTACACGGTCGCGGGCCGGTAGGCGCCGGCCAGCTCCCGCGACAGCTCGGTGAGCCGCCCGAGGACGTCGGGATGGGGAGACCGGATTGGAGGCGTAGAAGTCGATGAGGCCTGGCTCATGATCCTCGCGAACGTCCGGGCCCGCCTGCGCGGGTCGGATTGTCGTGTGGTGCTAGTGGCGTTGTCCCGCCACGCGCCGCGGGCGCGAGCCCACGCCGAGCAACGCCTTGCCCAGGAGGGCCCCGATGCCCTGCTCGACGAGCCGGGACTGCTCGACGCCCTGCTCGCGCTCCGCTCGTGCGCATTGCCGTCCGCCGCGCTGTTCGCGTACGTGGCGGTGCGGCACGCCCTGCTCGCGGCCGGGGTGGATGACCGGCCTCTCGCCGACTACCTCGCAGCGTTACTGCTGGAGTTCGGCCAGCGCGACCGCTATGCCCGCGTCCGGGCCGCCGACGACCAAACCTATCACTATCTGGTGGAAATTGTGAACGATCTGGCCCAGGAGGAGGGGTCGGGGGAGCGTCGGTTTCATTTGCAGGTGCACCTGGGCAACTACAGTCTCTGGCTCGCGGGCCTGTTTCCGGACTTTATCGCGGGTCGGCGGCGTCGCCGGGGCGGTCCGGACCTTCCCTACTATGACGCCCTGGGCCGGCAGGGGTTCGGCTCAGCTGCGCAACACGCGCTCGCCGAGCGCTATGGGGTGGCGCCGATCTATCGCCTCGCCGCCGAGCGCTTCCCCGTGGTTCGCCAGGCGTTGAACCGGCTGTCGGATCGCGTGCTGTTTCCCAACGTCTACACCGAAGACCGACTGCTGCGCAGCCTCTAAGCCGTCAGCCACCAGCCGTCAGCGCTCAGCGTCGAGCGTGGATGCCTCCGGTTGGCGACTGATGGCCGACGGCCGACGGCTCCCGCACCGCGCGCGCGAAGCCCTCGAACAGCGCGCCCTCCACATCGTCCTCCGGATGCCACTGCACGGCGAGCAGCCACGGTGCGCTGGGGTCGCCCGGCTCGGCACCCTCGATCACCCCGTCCTCGGCCCACGCCACCGCGCGCAGGTCCGGGGCGAGCAGCTTCACCGCCTGGTGATGGCGGCTGTTGACCCTCCCGGGCTCGCCGACGGTGCGGTGCAGCAGCGATCCGGGCTCGACCCGCAGCGCGTGGCGGCCCGCGGAGTCGACGTGATTCACGGCCGACGGCTTCTCGCTCGGCAGATCCTGATAGAGGGTGCCGCCCCTCGCCACGTTGACGAGCTGGATGCCGCGGCAGATCGCGAGTACCGGCAGGCGGCGCTGGAGGGCCGCGCGATACAGCGCGATCTCGACGGCGTCGCGGGCCAGGTCCGTTTCCTCGAGTTTGGGGTGCGGCGTCTCGCCGTAGCTCACGGGATGCACGTC
>JBOHSO010000069.1:0-3963 GCA_050921685.1 Gemmatimonadales bacterium | reverse complement strand
CAGCTGGCGATCGACCGCGCCAAGGCGTTGTTCGCGGCGGAGCACGCGAACGTCCAGCCACACTCGGGCGCGCAGGCGAACCTGGCGGCCTACCTCGCGGTGCTGAAGCCGGGGGAAACGCTCATGGGGCTCGCGTTGCCGCACGGCGGGCACCTGACGCACGGGTCACCCGTGAATTTTTCGGGGTCGCTGTTCCGCGCGGTACCGTACGGGGTGCGCGAGGACACCGGCCGGATCGACTACGACGAGGTGCGCACCATCGCGCTCGCCGAGCGGCCCAAGCTGCTGATCGCGGGAGGCAGCGCCTACGCGCGCGTCATCGACTTTGTCGCGCTGCGCGCCGTGGCCGACGAAATCGGGGCGGTGTTCCTGGTGGATATGGCCCACTTCGCGGGGCTGGTGGTGGGCGGGGTGCATCCCTCGCCGGTGCCGCACGCGCAGATCGTTACGACGACGACGCACAAGACGCTGCGCGGTCCGCGCGGCGGGATGATCTTGTGCCGCGCCGACTACGCCAAGGCGGTGGACAAACAGGTATTCCCGGGCACGCAGGGCGGACCGCTCGAGCATGTGATCGCGGCGAAGGCGGTGGCGCTCGCCGAAGCGAGCACCCCCGCGTTCCAGGCGTACGCCGCGCAGGTGGTGAAGAACGCGCAGGCGCTGGCCGCCGGGCTGGTGGCGCGCGGCTACGCCATCGTTTCGGGAGGCACCGACACGCACCTCCTGCTGGTGGATCTGCGGCCCAAGCGCCTCACCGGGAAGGACGCCGAGCAGCTCCTCGACCGGGCCGGGATCACCGTGAACAAGAACACCATCCCCGGCGATCCGCAGTCGCCGTTCGTGACGAGCGGCATCCGCCTGGGCACGCCGGCGCTCACCACGCGTGGCTTCGCCGGTCCGGAGATGGCGCGGGTAGCGGCCCTCATCGACGAAGTCCTCACCCGCAAGGACGACGCGACGCTGGCCCGGGTGAAGGGCGAGGTGCGGGCCCTGACGGATGCGTTCCCGCTCTATGCCGAGCCGCGGGCCACCGTGGCCCCGGGTGCCGGGAAGTAGACAGGAGCGCCACGCAAAAGCCCGAGGCATCCTGAGGCGGGCGCGCCGTTCCGGCCGGCGGCGTTATCTTCTCCCCATGGCCGACAGCGGCTCGCATCGCCCCCCGCGGGGATCCGGCGCGCTCATCGTGCACCTCGCCGATGAGCTGGAAGTCTATTTCAACGAAGTCGCTCACGGCCGCCCCGTCGGCTTCGTCGGCTCTCCCAAATGGAAGCCTCCCACCGACGTGTACGAGACCGCCGCCGACGTCGTGATCCACATGGATGTCGCCGGGATGCAGCCGGAAGATTTCACGGTGGAGTTCGCCGAGGGGGTGGTGACCATCACCGGGGAGCGCCAGCCGCGGCGCGAAGGGAAGCGGCATTACCACGCGATGGAGGTACAGGTCGGGCCGTTCGAGCGGCGCCTGCGCCTGCCGTCTCCGGTCGACCCGACGAGCCTCCGCGCCACTTACGAGCACGGGTTCCTCGAGGTCCGGATGACGCGGCTCCCCCAGCGGTACTCCGGTCCGCACAGCGTGAAAGTCACCTGACATGGAGCGCCTGCCGGTGCTCCCGCTGGGCCAGCTCGTCGTCTACCCGCACGTCGTGCTGCCGCTCGCGCTCCAGGACCCCCGGGCGGTGCAGCTGATCGACGAGGTCGTCCAGGCCGACAAGCGTCTGCTGCTCGGCGTGGTGCGACCCGGCGGCCCGCGGGCCGCGAGCGAAGGTCCCGTGATGGACGCCAGCCCGGAAGAGCTGTACGAGTTCGGCACGCTCGGCTCGGTCGTGCGCATGCTCAAGCTGGTCGACGGCACGATGCGCGTGATGATCCAGGGGCTCGATCGCGTGGGGCTGCGCGACGTGCAGCCGGCCGGCGGCTGGCTCGCCGCTGCCTTCGAGCCCCTGCCGGTGCTCGGGGGAGAGGATAGCCGGCTCGAGCCGCTGAAGCGCAACGTGGTGGCGCAGTTCGGCCGCGTCATCGACCTCGCTCCCTACCTGGCCGACGAGCTGCACGAGGTGTTGGAGGGGATCACCGACCCCGGCAAGCTCGCGGATTTCGTCGCCGCGAACCTGGACCTCGCGCTGCCCGCCAAGGCCGAGTTGCTCGCCCTGGCCGACGTGCCGCGCCGCCTCGAGCGACTCGCCGAGTTTCTGGCCGAGGAGCTGCAGGTGCTCGAGGTGGGGAGCCAGATCCAGGAGAAAGTCAAAGCGAAGCTCGACGAGCATCAGCGCGAGTACGTGCTGCGCGAGCAGCTCCGGGTGATCCGCTCGGAGTTGGGTGAGGACGCCTCCGACGACGAGCTCGAAGATCTGATCGGCAAGCTCGACCGCGCGGGGCTCTCGCCGGAAGCGCGCCGCGTGGCGGATCGCGAGCTCAAGCGGCTGCGTCACATGTCGCCGCAATCGGCCGAGTATCACGTGGTGCGCACCTACCTTGAGGTCATCGGCGCGTTGCCGTGGGAGCGGGTGTCCCCCGACCGGCTCGACCTCAAGACCGCGCGCGAGGTCCTGGACCGCGACCACTTCGACCTCGCTACGGTCAAGGATCGGATCCTGGAGCATCTCGCGGTGCGGACGCTGAACCCCGACGCGCACGGCAGCATCCTCTGCTTCGTGGGGCCCCCCGGGGTGGGGAAGACGTCGCTGGGTCAGAGCATCGCCGAAGCGCTGGGTCGCAAATTCATCCGCGTGTCGGTCGGAGGGGTCCGCGACGAGGCCGAGATCCGCGGCCACCGTCGCACCTACGTCGGGGCGATCCCGGGCCGGATCCTGCACGCCCTGGAGCGCTGCGAGACGCGGAACCCGGTGCTGATGCTCGACGAGGTGGACAAAATGGGCGCCGACGTGCGCGGCGATCCCACCGCCGCCCTGCTGGAGGTCCTCGACCCCGCGCAGCATACGACGTTCGTCGACCACTACCTCGAGATCCCCTTCGACCTCTCCGGCGTGATGTTCATCGCCACCGCCAACAGCCTCGCCTCGATCCCCGATCCGCTGCTCGACCGCATGGAGGTGCTGCCGCTGGCCGGCTATACCCCGGTCGAGAAACTGGCCATCGCGAAGCGGTTCCTGCTGCCGCGGCAGTTCAAGGAGACGGGGCTCGCGCCCGAGCTGGCGAGCCTGGCGGACGCGGCGCTGGAGCGACTCATTTCGGAGTACACCCGGGAGGCCGGCGTCCGCCAGCTGGAGCGCGAGATCCAGGGTGTGCTGCGCAAGGTGGCGCGCCAGGTGGTGGAGGACGGCCGCGCGGCAGTGAAGGTCGGGGCGAAGAACCTCGAGGAATTCGCCGGGCAGCCCAAGGTGCTGAACGAAGTCGCCGGGCGTGCGCCGGAGGTCGGCGTGGCGACCGGTCTCGCGTGGACGCCGTCGGGCGGCGACATCATGTTCATCGAGGCAATCCAGATGCCCGGTCGCGGCCAGATCACGCTCACCGGCCAGCTCGGCGACGTGATGCGCGAGTCGGCGCAAGCGGCCTGGAGCCTGTTGCGGGCGCGCGCGGGGCAGCTCGGCATCCCCCACGCGATGTTCGCCACCTCGGACGTCCACCTCCACGTACCCGCCGGCGCGGTCCCCAAGGACGGCCCGTCGGCCGGGATCACCATCGCCACCGCCCTGGCGTCGCTGTTATGCCGCCGGCCCGCGCGGCACGACGTGGCGATGACGGGGGAGCTGACGCTGCGCGGCCGCGTGCTGCCGGTCGGCGGGTTGCGGGAGAAGCTCACGGCCGCCGCCCGCGCCGGTGTGCGCACCGTGCTCGTGCCGGAGCGCAACCGGTCCGACCTGGTGGAGCTGCCGGACGAGGTGCGCCGCCTGCTCGACATCCGCCCCGTGGACTCGCTCGACCAGGTGCTGGCCGCGGCCCTGCTGGAGCCCGTGTCGGTGCGGCGCAGCCCACGGCCGCGGGCGACTCGGGTCGCTCCCGGGG
>JBOHSO010000068.1:0-1545 GCA_050921685.1 Gemmatimonadales bacterium | reverse complement strand
GCTGTGCAGATCGGTAAAGCGCGCGCCCAGCATGGCGTTCGCGAGCACGGTGGTGATCCGGTTTCCAACGTACCGGTATAGCGGCATCCCGCCGGACAGCGGGTCACCCAGTCCCGCGAAGCGCGAGCCGAAGGTCATGTCGGCGTCCCCGGCCAGGATCGGCGCGATCAGCAGCGGTACGGCCTTGGGGTCGTACTGGTAGTCCGGATGCAGCAGCACGACGATGTCGCCGCCGGCGGCCAGCGCCTCCTGATAGCACGTCTTCTGATTCCCGCCGTAGCCCCGGTTCGTGGCGTGCACCACGACGTTCAGCCCCAGCTCGCGCGCGACGCGCACCGTGTCGTCGGGGCTGGCGTCGTCGACGACGATGATCTCGTCGGCAACGCCGACCGGGATGTCGGCCAGCGTCTTCGCGATGGTCAGCTCGGCCCGGTAGGCCGGCATCGCGATGATCACCGTCGGCACGTCGTCCTCCGCTGTCGGATGAGCAGTGCGCGAAAGGATAGCGGCCCGGCTCAGAGCCCGGGGGCCTCCAGCACGGCGGCGGCCTCGGCATGTGCGGTCCCGCCCCGCCACTGCGGCCACGGAACCAGCACCGCCGGCAGCAGAAGGAACGTCACCGAGAGCAGGCGGACAAGGTCCTTTTCGAAGACCAGGCCGAGCGGGTTCATGCACAACGCCAGCAGCCAGAACAGCAGGTACATCGCATCGAACGGGGTTCGCAGCGTGATCGCGCGGATTGCACCCACGGCCAGCAACACCCCGACGCCGACCAGCACCGGCGTGGTCGCCGCGCCGATCTGCGAGCCCAGCCCGCCGCTCAGCGCGTAGCGCGCCCCCAAGCGGAACGAGTCGATCCATCCCATCACCGGAAGGTCGAGCCCCTCGGGCGCATCCGCGAACGGCCACGCGTCGAAGCGAAGGCGGAGGCTGACGTACCACGCCGCGATCGGGATCCCCGCGCATGCCGCCAGGAGGATGCGCCGGGCCCAATGGGGGGCGGGCCGGCCGCGGAGGCGCTGCACCAGCTCCCATCCAGCCAGACCCACCGGAACGAGCACGAACGGCTCTTTGACCAGACATGCGAACGCAAGGAAAGGCAGCGCCAGCAGGATGCGGTCCCGCAGCCACAGCAAGACGCCTGCGACCGCGAGCGCGACGCCGACCGGTTCGGCCGTGTCCACGACCAGCGCGAACAGCAGCCCAGGGTTCACCGCGACGGCGAGTCCCGCCCACCCGGTGCGTCCGGCCCGGGTCGCGATCGCGGAGACGAGGAACGAACCGGCGACGAGGCCGGCGATCCCGATCGCCATGAGCGAGTGCGGGATCAGTCGCGGCCGCGCCCACGCGCCCAGGCGCGCCAGCCACGCGTATCCGGGATGGCCGTACCGGTACACGGCCCGGTCGATGCGCTCGAACTCTTCCTGGCGCGCCAGCGGGTCCCGCGCGATCGCGTACATGTACACGCCGTCGTAGTGCGCCTCGTTCGGCACGAACTTGAACGAGGGATCCGAGGTGCGCGCCAGCTCGGCCATCCCCTCCGTC
>JBOHSO010000067.1:0-10279 GCA_050921685.1 Gemmatimonadales bacterium | reverse complement strand
ACCGTTTCCCGCTGGTTGGTGATGCCGATGCAGGAAGGCACGACCCGCGCGCGCGCGAGCGCCTCGCGCGCGGCCTCGAGCGTTACCCGCACGATGTCTTCCGGATCGTGCTCCACCTGGCCCGGGGCCGGAAAGTGCTGCGGCAGCTCGCGGTAGCCCCGGCCGAGCAGCGCACCGTCCGCACCGATCACCAGCGCGGTCGAGCCGGTCGTCCCCTGATCGAGCGCGAGGACGGCCTTCACGAGCCGAACGGCGGCTGCACGGCGCCCTGATCGGTGAGGTAGCCGGAGACGTAGCGAGCGGGCGTCACGTCGAAGGCGGGATTCCAGGCCGCGACGCCGACCGGCGCGACGGGGCGACCGGCGAACGTCCGCACCTCGTCGGCGGAACGCTCCTCGATCGGGATCGTGTCGCCGTCCGGCACGGCCAGGTCGATCGTGGACGAGGGTGCGCAACAATAGAACGGCACCCCGTGATGGCGGGCGAGCACGGCCAGGCCGTAGGTGCCGATCTTGTTGGCGAAGTCGCCGTTCGCGGCGATGCGGTCCGCACCCACCAGCACGACGTCGACGCGCGCGCCGCGCAACAGGCTGGCCGCCACGCCGTCGGTGATGAGCGTGCACGGCACGCCGGCCTGGGTGAGCTCCCACGCCGTGAGCCGTGCCCCCTGGAGCACCGGTCGCGTCTCGTCCACGTAGACGTGCACCCGTCGGCCCGCCTCGTGCGCCAGGTACACGGGCGCGAGGGCGGTCCCGATGCCCCCCGTGGCGAGCGCCCCGGCGTTGCAATGCGTCAGGACCTTGGCGCCGTCGGGCAGCAGCGGCAGGCCCGCTTCGCCGATGCGGCGGCACATCGCCCGGTCCTCCTCCCAAATCAGCGTCGCCTCGGCCTGCAGCCGCTCCCACAGCACCCCCCCGTCGCCCGGCGTTCGCTGGGCGACCCCCGTCATCCGCTGGAGCGCCCAGCGCAGGTTGACGGCGGTGGGGCGCGTCGCCGCGAGGCGCCGTGCGATGTCCTCGAGCCGCGCGAGAAACGCGTCCCGCAACGTGCCGCGCGCTCCGCGCAGTCCCGTGACCAGTCCCATCGCCGCCGCGATGCCGATGAGCGGCGCGCCGCGCACCTGCAGCGTGCAGATCGCCTCGGCAACCGCGTCGGCGCTCTCCAGATCGCGCTGCACCAGCGCCTCGGGCAGGGCGCGCTGGTCTACGATGCGCACGGCGCCGGAGGGAGACCAGGTAATCGCCTGGACGGACATGGGACCAAGCTAATGCAGAATGCAGAATGCGGAATGCGGAATGCGGCATAGCAATGCGTGTTTCGAAGCTCGGATCGACGCTCGACCTGCCCCAAACAATTCCGCATTCTACATTCCGCATTCCGCATCCCGCGTGTAGGATTCCTCCCCATGACCTACCAAACACTGCTGTTCGAGATCAAAGACGGCATCGCGCTCGTCACCATCAACCGTCCCGACAAGCTGAATGCGCTGAACGATCAGCTGATAGCCGAGCTGGCCCTGGCCGTGGAGCGGATCGCCACGGAGCCGGCGATCCGGGGCGCCATCATCACGGGCGCCGGCCCCAAAGCGTTCATCGCCGGAGCGGACATCGGGGACCTGTCCCGTCAGGGGCCGTTCGACGGCAAGGCCCGCGCGATGCGCGGCCAGGCGGTGCTGCGCCGGCTCGAGTGCTGCGGCAAGCCGGTGCTCGCGGCCGTGAACGGCTTCGCGCTGGGCGGCGGCTGTGAGCTCGCGATGGCCTGCCACCTGCGGGTCGCCAGCGAGACCGCCAAGTTCGGCCAGCCCGAGGTGAAGCTCGGCATCGCCCCCGGATACGGGGGCACGCAACGTCTGCCGCGACTCGTCGGCAAAGGCGTCGCCCTGCAGCTCATCCTCACCGGCGAGATGATCGACGCCCAGGAGGCCTACCGCATCGGGCTGGTCAACAAGGTCGTGCCGGCCGCGGACCTGCTCGCCGAATCGGAACGGATGATGCGGGGTATCCTGGCGATGGCGCCGCTCGCCGTGCGGTTGTGCATCGAAGCCGTGGACCAGGGGTTCGAGATGACGCTGGACGAGGGATTGCTGCTCGAAGCGAACCATTTCGGGCTGCTCGCCGCCACCCAGGACATGAAAGAAGGAACGACCGCCTTCCTCGAGAAGCGGCCACCCCGGTTCGAGGGACGATGACGCTGGGCGCCTCCCGGATGGTGCTGGTGCTGGGCGTCGCCGCGTTGCCGGCACTCGCCTGCCAGACCGACCGCGACCGTCCCGGGCCGCCGAAACTCACCCTCACGCTGGATCAGGACTCAATCGAATCCCCCGACACGCTCACCGGCGCGGTCCGCGCCGATGACGTCGACGGCATCGACTCCGTCTTTCTCTCGGTCGACTCGGAAGCGCCCCGGGGAGCCGACGGCCTGTTGGAGCCGACGTTCTTCGGGCCCTTCCAGATCCCGGTTCGCGCCGGGCACATACCGGGGGATCTGGTGCCGATCCAGGTGACCGCCCGCGACATCGCGGGGTATGTCTCCGTGCTGGACACGTTCGTGATCGTCCGGGGGCCGTGACCCTGATTGCACCCTCCCAAGCCCTTGTCAGCGCTGCGAATCCACACCGCTCGAAACGCAACTAAGTCTTGACCAGA
Organism: Gemmatimonadales bacterium; assembly: GCA_050921685.1. Classification (GTDB taxonomy): domain Bacteria; phylum Gemmatimonadota; class Gemmatimonadetes; order Gemmatimonadales; family GWC2-71-9; genus DASTHG01. The sequence continues at coordinate 7,634 of JBOHSO010000067.1, read as the reverse complement.
CAATAATTTCCGGGTATTTTGGAGAGGCTTCCGAGGCACCCTCGAAGCCCCTCCAAATGACCGACCAAAAACCACGGCGCCACGCCCCCATGGCGGTGGGCGAAGCCCTTCAAGGGTACCTGTCCCGATCCGGAATCGGTGCCCGCATCGCCCAGGCGCAGGTGGTCAACGAATGGCCGGCCCTGGTGGGACAGCAGATCGCGGCGGTCACGACGCCCGAGAACGTGTCACCCGACGGCACGCTGTTCGTGCGCGTCGCAACGAGCGCGTGGATGAACGAGCTGCAGCTGATGATGCCGGACATCATGGCCCGTCTCAACGCAGGACGCGGCGCGGGTCGGATCAAGACGATACGCTGGCTCCTCGCACGGTAACCCATGGCGAAACCGAAGAAGACGGCCACGACGAAAGACAAGCAGAACGGCAACGGCGGCTATCAGGCCGACTCGATTCAGGTCCTCAAGGGCCTCGAGGCAGTGCGGCGGCGGCCGGCGATGTACATCGGCTCGGTCTCCGGCCGCGGGCTGCACCACCTGGTCTACGAGGTGGTGGACAACTCGGTGGACGAGGCGCTCGCCGGGTATTGCACCAAGATCGACGCCACTATCCACGCCGACGACTCGATCACCGTGGTCGACAACGGTCGCGGCATCCCGGTCGACAACCACAAGACCGAGAAGAAGCCGGGCGTCGAAGTGGCCCTCACCGTGCTGCACGCCGGCGGCAAGTTCGACAAGAGCACGTACAAGGTGTCGGGCGGGTTGCACGGCGTAGGCGTCTCGGTGGTCAACGCGCTGTCCAAGAAGCTCGAGGTGTGGGTGGACCGCGACGGCAAGCGCCACCACATGGCGTTCGAGCGCGGCGAAACCAAGCGGAAGCTCGAGGTGCTGGGCAAGGCGAAGGGGACCGGCACCACGATCACGTTCCGTCCCGACGACTCGATCTTCACCGAGACACGCTTCGACTTCGCCACCATCGCCACCCGGCTGCGCGAGCTCGCGTTCCTCAACAAGGGTCTGCAGATCACGCTCACCGACGAGCGCAAGGGGTCGCAGAAGCAGGAGACGTATCTCTACAGGGGCGGCCTGGTGGAGTTCGTGAAGTGGCTGCTCGCCAGCCGCAAGCCTCTGCACCAGAAGGTGATCGCGTTCGAAGCCAAGCGCGAAGGGGTCGAGGTCGAAGGCGCGATCCAATACGACGACGGCTACAACGAGAACACCTTCTCGTTCGTCAACAACATCAACACGCACGAGGGCGGCACTCACCTTACCGGGTTCAAGGCGGCGCTGACCCGCACGATCAACGAGTGGGCGAAGAAAGACGGGCTCCTCAAGAAGGAAGAGTTCACCCTCTCGGGAGACGACGTGCGGGAGGGTCTCACGGCCGTGCTCCACGTCAAGGTGAAGGATCCGCAGTTCGAGGGGCAGACCAAGACGAAGCTCGGCAATTCCGAGGTCGAGGGCATCGTCAAAAGCGTCGTGAACGAGGCGCTCGGCGACTTCCTCGACAAGAATCCGAGCGTCGCGCGGGCCATCATCGCCAAGGCGATCAGCGCGGCGCGGGCCCGCGAGGCCGCGCGCAAAGCGCGCGAGCTGGTGCGCCGCAAGAACGCGCTCGATGGCGGCATGCTGCCCGGCAAGCTCGCCGATTGCTCGCTCACCGACCCGAGCCTGTGCGAGATGTATCTGGTCGAGGGCGACTCCGCCGGCGGCTCCGCCAAACAGGGCCGCGACCGGAGCTTCCAGGCGATCCTGCCGCTGCGTGGCAAGATCCTCAACGTCCAGAAGGCCCGCATTGACAAGATCCTCTCCAACGAGGAGATCCGGACCATCATCACGGCGATCGGGACCGGGGTCGGCGAGGATTTCAGGATCGAGGACGCGCGCTACCACAAGGTCATCATCATGACCGACGCGGACGTGGACGGCGCCCACATCCGCACGCTGCTGCTCACCTTCTTCTACAAGGAGATGAAGCAGCTCATCGACGCGGGCTACATCTACATCGCCCAGCCGCCGTTGTATCGCGTGGCCAAAGGCAAAGAGGAGTTCTACGCCTACGACGAGAAGCAGCGCGACGACTACGTGAAGCGGCTCAGCAACGGCACCGAAGGCCGCGGCACCCTCCAGGTGCAGCGCTACAAGGGCCAGGGCGAGATGAACCCTGACCAGCTCCGCGACACCACGATGGACCCGCCCAAACGCACGCTCCTCAAAGTCACGATGGAGGACGCGCTCGAGGCGTCAACCCTATTCGAGACGCTGATGGGAGACGAGGTCGAGCCGCGACGGCGGTTCATCGAGGAGAACGCGAAGTTCGTGAGGAATCTCGACGTATAGTCACCGTCCTGATCGCGGTCGCCGTCCTCCTCCTGATCCTCGCCTGGTTGTTCTTCAGCGGCCGGGGCGACGCCCCCGAGCCGACCGCCCGCCGCACGGCGGGTGACGCGATCGACCACGCCGAGCTCGAGCAGGCGGAGCGAGAGGTGCGGGACGCCGACGACGAGGACAGCGTGCGCGATTGGGGCCCGGGCAGCGGGACCCCGAGGCCGCCCGAGCGCCTTTAGCCTTTGCGGCCGCCGGCGGTCGTCTCCCGGGCCTTCTTCCGGGCCGCCGCGTCAAGCGGTTCCACCCCGTCGCGAGTGACGCGGTGCGAGATGAGCGGAAGCGGTTTGGCGGTGAGCCGGTCGCCGATTACGATCCCCCGCTCCAGCGCCTCGAACGCGAGCTGCACGCCCGCGGCGTCCTTCGCGAATACCGACGCGATCGGCTCCCCCGAAAGCACCTTGTCACCGGGTTTCACGGTGATCACGAAGCCGACGCTCGGGTCCACCGCGTCCTCGACGGCGGTGCGACCACCCCCCATCGCCACGATCGCGCGCCCCAGGGTGCGCGGCTCCACCTGGGTCACGACGCCGGTCTGGCGCGCCGCGAACACCTCGACCGCCTGGGCCTGCGGCATCACCGAGGGATCCTCCACCACCCGGGGATTGCCACCCTGCGCCTCGATCACCTGCTCGAATTTCTCCGCCGCCAGTCCCGAACCGAGCGCGTTTTCGAGCCGCTGCCGCGCCTTGGCCGCGGACGACTCGATCTTCCCCATCAGTAGCATCTCGACACCCAGCGCGTAGGTGACCTCGAGCAGATCCTCCGGGCCCTCTCCGCGCAGCGCGAGAATCGCCTCCTCGGTTTCGAGGGCGTTGCCGCAGGCCCGACCCAGCGGCCGGTCCATCGCGGTGAGCAGCGCGACGGTCGGGCAGCCACGGTCCTCGCCCAGCGCGATCATCGTCCGCGCGAGGTCGAGGCCCCGCTCGCTCTCCGGGAGGAACGCGCCGCTGCCGTGCTTGACGTCGAGCACCAGTCCGGTGAGTCCCTCGGCGAGCTTCTTGGACATGATGCTGGCCGCGATGAGCGGAATCGCCTCGACGGTGCTGGTGACGTCGCGCAGCGCGTACAAGCGCTTGTCGGCGGGTGCGATTTCGGGGGTCTGGCCGATCAGCACGCAGCCGAGCTTCTGCAGCTGGGCCGTCGCCTCGGGCAGCGACAGGTCGGTCCGGAACCCGGGGATCGCTTCGAGCTTGTCGAGGGTCCCGCCGGTATGCCCCAGGCCGCGCCCCGACATCATCGGTACCGCCACGCCGCACGCCGCGACGAGCGGCGCCAGCACCAGCGACACTTTGTCGCCCACCCCGCCGGTGGAGTGCTTGTCGATGCGGGGAATGGTCCACCCCTCGAACCCGAGCCGCTGCCCCGATGCGATCATCGCATCGGTGAGCGCGGCGAGCTCGGCGCGCTCCATCCCCCGCCACATCACGGCCATCAGCAGCGCCGACATCTGATAGTCGGGGATGCGACCGGCCGTGTAGCCGGCGACCAGTGCCGACCACTCCTCGGGAGTCAGTGCGCCGCCTTCCCGCTTGCGCTCGATCAGGGGCACGACCAGCATTTACCGCCCACCTCCATCGTGGAGTAGTCCGTCATGTGCATCGCCCGACTGCTCGCCCTCACGCTGCTCGCGACACCACTCGCGGCCCAGATGACGGCCGACCAGCACGTGGCGGCCGGCGACAGCCTGCGGAGCGCGCTTCAGTCCGCCGACGCCCTGCGGCAATACCAGCAGGCGCTGTCGCTGGCGCCCCACCGCTACGACGCGAACTGGAAGGCCGCGCGCGAGATCGCCGACGTGGCCAAGCAGCTGCTGGGCGACTCCCTCAAACAGCCGCGCGACAGCCTCTACTCGTTGGGTCGCATCTGGGCCGAGTCGGCCATCCGGGCCGATTCGGGCGGGGCGGACGGCCATTTCGCCTTGGCCCTCGTACTGGGCCGGCTCTCCCGCACCCGCGGCGGCAAGGAGCGCGTGCGGTTCGCCAAGATCATCTACGACGAGACCGCGCGCGCCATCCAGCTCGACCCGCGCCATGACGGCGCCTTCCACATCCTCGGCATGTGGCATGCCGAAGTGAAGCGGCTGTCGGGCTTGACCCGCTTTTTCGCCAAGACGCTGTTCGGGGCGGGGTTCATGGATCGCGCCAGCTGGGACAGCGCCCGCATCCACATGGAGCGCTCGGTGGCGCTCAACCCGCAGTACGTGTACCACCGCCTCGAGCTCGCCGGCGTGTATCTCGACGTCCGTGAGGTCGCCAAAGCCACCGAGCAGCTGCAGGCGATCGACGGCCTGCCGGTGGGCGACCCGATGGACCCGTACTACAAGCGCATCGCCACCGCCGCGCTCGCCGACCTCCGCGGCAACCGGATCGGCGACGCCAGGGAGCGGCTCCGCAAAGGCTAGCGGCGGCCCGCGCCGGCCCGCGCCTCGCGCATCACCCGCTCGATCTCCTCGGTCGTGCGCGGCGCCCCGCTCGAGAGCCACGTCGCGCCGGACTCGGTGACCAGCACGTCGTCTTCGATCCGCACGCCGAGGTTCTCCTCGGGCAGATAGATCCCGGGCTCGAGGGTGAACACCATGCCCGGCGCGAGCGGCGTCGTGTAGTCCCCGACGTCGTGGACGTCCATCCCGATCCAGTGCCCCAGCCCGTGGATGAAATAGGCGTCGCACGAGCGATCGCCGCACAGGGTCCCTGAATGGCTGCGCATGAAGCTGCGCGCGATGCTGTCCAGCGACGCCATGCGCACGCCGGGTCGCACCGCGTCAAACGCCGCCTGCTGCGAGCCGAGCACGAGATCATAGATGGCCTTCTGGCGCGGGGTGAATCGACCGCTCACCGGCCAGGTGCGCGTGACGTCGGCGGTGTATTGGCCGTATTCCGCGCCCGCATCGATGACCACCAGATCCCCGTCGCCGGTGCGGCGGCGGTTGGTGTCGTAGTGGAGCGTCGTGTTGTTCGGCCCACTGCCGACGATCGACGGGTACCCGAGCCGGTCGGCGCCCGCGCGCCGGGTCTCTCCCTCGAAGGCCGCTTCGATCTCGTACTCGTACACGCCCGGTCGCCCCGCGCGCATCGCTGCCAGGTGACCCAGCACGGTGATCTCCACCGCCAGGCGAAGTCGAGCGATCTCGTCGGCATCCTTGACCAATCTGAGCGAATCCACGATCGGCCGGACGTTGCGCACGTCCCGCCCTTCGAACGCGATCTCCGTGAGGCGGTCTTCGTGCCTGGTGGTCACGTCGAGCGGCACGTACAGCGGTCCCCGCGCGCGGACCTGGGCGGTTCGCAGCCGCCGCTCGAGCGAATCGGTCGGCAGCACGGTGGCGATGCCGGACACTCGCGCCGCCGTCGAGTCGGGGCCCAGCCGGACTCCGGTCCAGCGCTCTTGTGCCGGCGTGCGCGGCGGGAGGAACAGGACGACGTCGGTCGAATCGGGCCCGCGCGCGGTCATCAGCAGCCAGGCGTCCTGCACCTCGAGCTGGGTGAAGTAGAAGAACGTGTTGGACTGCCGGAAATCGTTGTCCTGGATGTAGTCCCGCTCGAGATCGCGCGCGTGCGCCGCCGGGATCAGCACCACGCCGCGGCCGATGCGCGACAGCAGGGCGCGGCGGCGTGCGGTGGTGGCGGCGACATCCACCGCTCGGCCCATCCCGGGGAGCTCGGAGATCACGGTCCACGCGCCCCGGGGGCCGGCCGACGGCGCCGGGCGGCTTTGCGCGGCGAGGGGGCCGGCCGCGATGCACAGGAGCAGCAGCGCACGCATGAAATCGAAGCTACCGCAGCCCGGAAACCCCGGCAACTTGACGCCGCGCGCGCGCGGTCGCCATTGTATCGGCATGACCATCTCATCGGACCTCACCCATGCCGAGGCCGAGCGCCTGGCCGCACGGCTCGCCGAGCTGGAGCACGAGCGGAAGCATCTGCTCGCCGTCATCGAAATACTCAAGGAAGTGTCGGGCTCGCTGCACTTTATCGACATCCTGCAGTCCATCGCCCGCAAATTGGGTGAGTCGTTCGGATTGGATCGCTGCTCGATCTTCCTCTCCGAGCGCGGCGGGACACACGTGCGGCTGGTCGCATCCTACGAGGATCCGACGATCCGCAACCATCTCGTCGATCTGGAACGCTACCCCGAGCTGAAGCGGGCGATCCACCACGGCGAGACGGTGTTCATTCCCGACGCGATCAACGACCTGACCCTCAAGCACGTGAAGCACGAGCTGAACACTCGCCGGGTCAAGTCGATCACGGTCGTTCCCATCAATTGGCGCGGCGTAGCGATCGGCGCGATTTTCCTGCGCACGTTCCGCGACGGCCCCACCTTTTCCGACGCGGATGTGCGCTTCGTGCAGGTCGTCGCCTCGCTCACCGCTCAGGCGTTGCGCAACGCGCACCGGTACGAACGGCTGGCGCAGCGGCAGGCGGAAACCGGAGAGGCGCTGCGCCGCATGGAGCTCGAGCGGGTGGCGTTGCTTTCATTCCTGCGGCGCCTGATGGAAGTGTTCGGGCGACAGGACGGCGCCTGGGGCGAAGGGCTGCTGCCCAAGGCGAGCGCCGAGGAGCTCGACCGGCTGGTGGGTGTCGCACTGGCGGTGATTCAAGAAGAAGCCAAGGGCCAGTGACCACGCCGGCCGCGCGCGCCGCCGAGCTCCGGCGGCTGCTCGAGCGGGCCATTCACGCCTATTACGTGCTCGACCGTCCTGAGATGTCGGACGCCGAGTACGATCGTCTCTTCCAGGAGCTCCAGGCACTCGAAGCGAAACGCCCCGAGCTCCGCACGCCCGATTCCCCCACCCACCGCGTCGGCACGGAGCCGTCGGCGGCGTTCCGCAAGCACCGCCACCTGGTGCCGATGCTGTCGCTCGCCAATGCGTTCACCGAGCAAGAGCTCGCGGCATGGGAGGAGCGCAACGCGCGCCTCGTCGCCGAAGTGAAGCAGGCCGGCTACACGCTCGAGGTCAAAATCGACGGGGCGGCGGTCAGTCTCACCTACGAGAACGGCGTGCTCGTCACCGGCGCGACCCGGGGCAATGGCGTGGAGGGTGAGGACGTCACGCCTAACCTGCGGACGGTCCTCGACCTGCCGCTGCAGCTCCAGGGGACCGGATGGCCGCGCACGATGGAAGTGCGCGGCGAGGTCTACCTGTCCAAGAGCCAGTTCGCCCGCGTGAATCGCGAGCGCGCGGCCGCGGGGGAGCCGTTGTTCGCGAACCCGCGCAACGCCGCGGCCGGCGCGCTGCGCCAGCTC